>JBJONV010000073.1:0-8168 GCA_046051665.1 Chloroflexota bacterium | reverse complement strand
GACTTCAAGCGGGTCGACATGCCGACCTCGCGTGAGGCGATGGTCAAACTCATCAAGGATCTCGAGAAGCAGATGAAAAAAGCCTCTGCCGATTTGGAGTTCGAGAAAGCCGCGGCGTTACGCGATCAAATCTTGGATATCCGACGGACGCTGGCACTCGAAGAAGAATTTGCGATCGCGCCACAACCCGCGGCGGCTGCACGGCGCGGCCCCACCAAAAAACGGTAACGACACACCATGGCTGTACAGGTATGGATCGGCGAAAAACCAGAGAACCCGAACGAGCGGCGTGCACTCACGCAATTAGCTGCTGCCTTTGCGCGTTTGGATGGCCTGTACATCGTCATGGCCAACTTTTCGGTGGGTGGCCGTACGCTCGATGTGGTTGTACTCAAGCACGACGGAATTTTCGTCGTCGAACTGAAATACTGTGACGGCAAGGTCATTGGCGATGTCAACGGCCCATGGTTTGTCGAAAGTGCCAACAAAGAGCGTAAACGGATCAACCCCGGGCGCAAAAATCCCTACAACCAGGTGTTGACCTACTACTATGCGTTTTCGAATTTCCTCGATGAGCACCGCAGTGAAATCGCCGGCAATCGGAATGTCGACGTCCGCTCGATCCGCCGTATCGTGGCCATTGCGCCCTATTTGCACCCCGATTCGCAAATCGATACGGATTGGAAGGTGCAGGTGCTCGGGTTCGACGCGCTAGCGTTGTATGTCTTCACCGAACGGTCACCGGATATGCAGTGGAGCGATGCTGAGCTCCTGCGGATCCCACACCTACTGAACTGTACGCGCTGGGAAGAAATCGAGCAGCTGGTCGTGCCCGATGTTGCCACGCCTCCCAAGCGGATGCCTGCGTTTGTGACGCAGTTGCTGTCTACCTGGACGGGGCAAGCATTGATTGGCGTCAGTGTGTTGTTTATCATCCTGGCCGTGTTGTATGTGGTAAACACCGTCGGGACGCGGCTGGTGACCTTGCCTGCCATGGATGCAACGCCCACGGTCGATGTGGCAGACACCAATATCTTTGGGACGCGGGCGGCACGTTGTACCTGGCTCCCTGCACAGACGATTGCACGTCTCCGTGGGAGCGACGGGAGCTGGCAAAGTGTGGCAGTCGGTGCCGAAGCCGATGCCCTTCTGACCCTCACCAAAGTCGATAGCTGCGATGGCCAATTGCATATCAGTCTGACGGTACTGCATACCGCGAGCGACCTCGATGTGCGCATTCCATTAGATAACGACCACATCAGCATCCGTGATTCGCTCGGGACGCGCTACGAGCTGAGCGAACAGCGCTCGAATCCGACCACGCTCGCGGCTACCCCGAATGTGACGGTCAGTGGGAATGTCACCGTGTTGCAAGCGATCCACCCCAGTGCGACGTCGCTCATTGTGACGCTCAAAGGCACAGCCTTCGGCGATGCTACGTGGCTGGTGCCACTCACCCCCTAATTACACATCCCAGACGTCTATTGAACGTACCACCCAGGTTAACCAATGCTCGACCGTGCTTGCCCGGCGGTGGATGGTGACATCCGTGTTTGCCGCCAAAAAAGGGTGTGCGCTCATCGTCCCGAGAATGTCGTCACGAGCAGGGACGCTCCGCAGTCGGAGGACAAGTGGGAAGAGCTCGTAAAAGCATGGAATACGCATCATGGCTTCCATGAGCGATAAACGTTGTGTGTGGAGTGGTGCTTGCAATAGCCGATGTCCGAATGTGGTGAGGCGATACCCCGTCGTTCCTTCCACGCGTACACGTTCAATGATATCGAGTGCCCGTCCAGCGCTGGTGTAGTAGGCAGTTTGACGTGGGGCATATCCGATAAACGCGGTGATTTCTTCGTTGGTATGGGTGCGTTGTGCAAGTGCTTCTGCGAGGCGCCACAATAACGCAAAATTGTCTGCCTGTGGGAACGGAATATCAGCGAAGCGATCGAGATCGGGTGGCGGGTGTTGCGCATATGAACGCGCCACCATGCTGGAGCTGACCGTGCGTGGGTCTAGCGTGTACGCATACCGGCGATCAAGCACCAATGAATTGTATGCACCTTCGACGGCGACGCGGTAGCACGATATATAGAAGGTTTGATTACTATAGACGACGGCGATGGGGTAAATTGGTTTGCTGGTGCGTGCGCGTACAAAGCGAAATGGATAATAGAGTTGGCGCAGGTGGAGTTCACTGACATGCCGGTTTTTGGCTTCGCAGAGAAAAACCGCATCAGCTGTTTCGTATCCCGCGTCTATTTCGATTTGGGCATTATCAACCCGTATCTCTTGCGTCTTCCCATCAGTGCGGCGAATAGTATAGCTGAACTGGCCCGACACCCTTCGGCCTTGTAAGGTGTTGTGGACGTTTTGTGCGCCAAACACCTCTTGCCAGACACCACTCTGTGCCAAAAAAAGGAGTGCTTCTGCTTCACTGTGGATGTCATGCGGGTCGAGAGTATCGAGGTGTGGAATTCGAATCGGCAGTGGGTGGGCACGAGGGTAATCGAGTGGCTGATATGTTTCGTATGGACCGAGGATGTATTGCCCACGGCTAATGGGGAGAATCTGAATGCGATGCTCCAGCAATATCGGCGGAACGCTACGCACCTCGTCGAATTTTGCCATCAATCGCGCTTCACGTACGGTATTAATGGTGTCAGCGCTGATGACGTAGGATCCATCACGGGCGATCTGCGCAGGGATATCGTAGCGCTCGAGGAGTGTTTGCCAACTGGCATTAATGCTGGCGCGAGTGCGGTCAATCATCTCACGACCAGTTCCGGATGAGTACTTCGTTGACTGCCCCACGGGCTGTGGCACGGGCATTGATGGCCCGCTTTGCACTGACAATGTCGATGGCATATTCGGCATAGAGCTCGTGCATCAGGGGTGTGTCAGCATTACTCAGCAGACAGTGCACCCCACGTTTGCTCAAGTCCGCGTAGAGCGTTGCGAGCGTCTTCTGGTCTGACTCATCGAATCCGCCAGCGTCATATTGCGTAAAATTCCGCTGCGTCGGACTGTGGTACGGCGGATCAAGGTACACGAGACTTCCCGGGGTTGCATGTGCAGCTGCGACCGTGTAATCCCCATGTAGGATAGTCACATCGTTGTCGCGCAGGTATGCATGCACCGCGTGAAGCACCGCTGTATCGCAAATAAGCGGGTCACGGTATTTGCCGTATGGCGTATTGAAGAAGCCTGCTTTGTTGACTCGGTATAGTCCGTTGTAACAGGTTTTGTTGAGATATATGAGTCGTGCCGCTTTTTCACTCTCGTCGGCGGTTGCGTATCCTGCATCGCGATCACGTGCGCGGATTGCATAAAAATACGCTTCGCTATGGGCGGCAGCGTGCGCGTTGAGGCGTTCAATCAGCGTTTGTATATCCTGACGAAGAACACGGTAACACGTAATGAGCAATGCGTTCATATCGTTGATGATGGCCTTCTGCGGCATCAAATCGAACAACACTGCGCCAGCCCCAACAAATGGCTCTATATAGAGTTGAGTTGAGTTGAGTTGAGTTGAGTTGAGTTGAGTTGAGGGCGGCGCGAATGACCGGCAGGAGTTGGCGTTTGCCACCTGCCCATTTGAGGAACGGTTTGAGGTGAAGCGGACGATGCACCATAAAAAAGACCTCGTCTGGTACGACACCAGCGAGGTCAATTATTGATCGGATTGGCGGTTCGATCAAACCGATGAATCGGTGGGATTTTCGAAGATGGATTCGTTCTTGGGTACTAAACGGGTAAGCAAAATCCCTAATTCGTATAACAGGTACATGGGTACGGCCAAGAGCATCAAGTTATACGGGTCGCCTGTCGGTGTAATCAAGGCAGCGATGATGGTAATCACCACAATGGCATAGCGCCGGGTGGTGGTGAGCATTTTGGTCGAGACAATATTGAGGCGTGCCAGCAAGTACATGATTGCGGGCAACTCAAAGATGATGCCGTTCCAGAGCAGCAGGGTCGATACGGTATCGAAAAAGCTGTCTGCGGTGGGTTCGGTTTTGATCGTGTCGGTATTCCCATACCCGAGCAAAAAGCCAAGGGCAGCAGGAATGGTGATGAACCATCCAAAGACAATCCCTGCGAGAAACAACTCGGTGACAATCGGGAGTGCCGTATAGACGATGCGTTTTTCTTTGTTGAGCAATCCGGGCGAAAAGAAGGCAACGAGCTGATAGATGATGACGGGCATGGCGACGATAATGCCGACCACCAAGGCAATACTCATGTAGCGCAAGAAAATCTCGCCTACCTGCACGGCCTTGAGGACCGTTCCTGCAGGGGCAAGCTGTTGCACCATGAAGTCCGGTAGGTTGACACCCCAAAACACCGGATTATTGACCACATAAAACCCAACACTCGCACCAATACCGATGGCCATACAGGCCTTGACAAGGCGATCGCGTAATTCGACTAAGTGAGGCTTCAAGCCATCCCAGAAGTCTCCGAGCGACGCAGCGGCGGGTTCGGTGCTCAGCGCGGCACTCTCGTCGATGGGGTCTTCGGCGGGGATAATCCAACGCACCAAAACCAGCACGATGAGTGGGAACAGAATCATCCCAGCCAAAATAGAAGCGAGGAGGACCAGATTGACGTCGTTCATGGGGTTGGCTCCTCGTTGGTTTTGCGTAATTCGCGTTGGAGCTCGTCAATGCGATTATTGAGTTGGCCGAGTTCGATGCGCAAAAACATGATGGTGTCGGAGGTAACAGCCGGCGCAGGAGGTGGCGTCATTGCCGTGCGTAACTCTTTGAGCTCGCGTGACAGTTGCTCAACATTGATTTGGAGCATACTGACGGCATGCGACGGTGTTGCGGTGTTCGCATTGACACTCAGCTGCGCGATGTGTGTCTTGAGGTCGCGTATCTCGGCATGCAATGCAGCATCGGTCGTGCCAGGATGCGCGGCAGGGTCGGCTTTGCACTGGGCTATTTCGGCATTGAGGCTGCGAATCTCGGCATATAGTGCACTATCGGGGAGGTTCGCGAGCGGTGCGAGATTGATGGGCGTCGGGTCGCCTTTGAGAAGGGCCAGTTCGCCTTTGAGACTGCGTATTTTGGCAAATAGGTGGTTATCGTCGCTCGGCTCTGCGGCAGAATCGGGCGTTGGTTGCGGTGTACTCACAGGAGTAATTGGTTCGGCAGGTGCGGGGCGAGCCATCCAATTGGGTTTGGAAGTACGGGCCACGACTTCCGTCGCTTGGGGAGCAGACGGTGTGGGAGCACCGTCGGCGATGCTGGGTTTTTCTTGGTGGGTGCTGTCGTTCGGTTTCGCTACGCTGGGGTCAATCGCCGGTTTGGCGATGGTTTGTTGCGCCTCTGTCGGGGTGCTATTCGCGTCGATGATGGCGCTGGTCATGGTGACTGTCGACGTCTGTACGGCACCGGTGACCGCGGTATTGAGCGACGACGTCGTCAGAGCGAGGTTTTTGGAGGTATCGTTGACATCCGACCGAACACTATCGGTGACTTCCCGGAGGGTCGAGCGGATTTCGTTGATTTCGGCTTGGAGTTCTTGTTGCAATTGGAGCAAGACTTTTGCATCGGGTGATGCATTCATCCAGTTCCGGAGGCGGATGATGGATTTGCCCAGACTGCGGGCGAATCCAGGGAGCCGCTCGGGTCCAAGGACGAGGAGTGCGAAGAGAATAACAAAGAAAAATTCACCGGGGCCTATCCCGAGGAAGTTCATAGCGCCTACTTTCGCCCACGTACATACCTGTGTAAATTGTACAACACTCTCGTCGTTGACCGCATCAGCACACGAAAACGCCCCCACTGCGAGCAGTGGGGGCGCAGACCGGCAGATTACTTGCCGTTTGCGTCGATATAGGCCATCGCATCGCCGACCGTGAGGATCTTTTCGGCGGCTTCGTCAGGAATGTCAACGCCGAACTCTTCTTCGAGGGCCATAATCAACTCGACCAGGTCGAGTGAGTCTGCCTTGAGTTCTTCGGCGAAGCGGGCGGACGGGACAATTGCTGACTCATCGCAACCCAAACGGTCTGCAACGATTTTCTTCAGACGTGATTCCATCTCTGCTGACGGCATTGATGTGCTCCTTTCGCAACCTCTACATACACGTGTTGTGTTCGATGTTTATCACCACAGGTCAGACCTGTTGGCTACCGTGAAGGGGAAGGTGGGCTGTAGCGCGCTGCTACGGTCCCGAGAATGCCATTAACCAGGCGGGCGGACGAATCACCGACATATGCGCGAGCAATTTCGACCGCGGCGTTGATGATGACCGGGGTATCGCCCTTTTGTTCGCTGTAACGGAGCTCGGCAATAGCGACGTGCAACACTGCGCGTTGGAGGAGGGGCATGTCATCGATGCTAATCGTCGGTGCTAGATCACTGATGAGTGCATCGAGCGCATGACGGTGTTCGATGGCGGCACTGACGAGGGTTCGGATAAATACCCGTTGTGTGGCCCGAATGGGGAGTGGGTCACCGTCGTCATCCACGTCGTTGAGGATGGGCTGCGAGAGGTGGCGGTCCAACACGGGATCAATGGGATGATCGGTTTGACTCAGTTCGTACAGTATCCGCACTGCTTGCGTGCGTGGTTTGAGCCGTGCTTGGCTAGGCATGCGTTCCTTGGGTTTGTACGTCACAAACGACGACGAAAACGGTGACATCAGTCAGGCTCAACCGCTCACAGAGCGTAGTGACGAGTGCGTTGATTTGTGTCGCTTGGGCGATGACGCTTGGGGCGACCATCGGATCAACCACCACATAACAACGGACTTCCAGTGTGGGACCTTGTGCGCTGATAGCGACACCATTCCCGAGCGTCGCGCCGTGTGGTGCATCGTACGGTGGTGTGGCTGGTCGCACTCCCGGTACATAGGTGATTGCGGCGCTGAGTCGCGTCGCCAAATCAGCATGTGAAAATGAGTGATGCGGTTCATGCACAAGCATCATTCTACTCATAACTCATCTGCACGTCAAGAATCACGCACAGCCGAGATGTGCTATACTTGATGAGGTTCGTCAGTTCTGGCGAGCATTTGCATCGAACGCACAGACCACTCCAGTCTCTGCGCGATTATGAGGGAGTACAAGACCATGGCATTGGAACGAAACGAAAAAGACACCGTGATTGGCAAGTTTCAGACGCACGCAACCGACACCGGTTCGTCTGAAGTGCAGATTGCCTTGTTGACCGAGCGCATCAACCAAATCGTTGATCACTTGCGTGAAAACAAGCATGACCACGCTACCCGACGCGGGTTGCTCAAGTTGGTTGGACGTCGTCGTCGGTTGTTGGCGTACCTGAGCCGCACCAACAACGCCAGCTACCGCAGCACCATCGAGCGCTTGGGCCTGCGCCGCTAATCGCCGTCAGTCTTTCAACATTCTTGTGATGATGTGGCTGCGGGCATGTACAACTTACATCCCGCAGCTTTATCTATAAAGTCGACGTATACGCAAAGACCAGGTGGTTAGGGATTGGAGAATGGCGTTCGTGCGCGGACAGCATCCTCCAGTACCTAACACATGGCAACTGCCACACACGGTGGCAGAGAAGAAGGAGCCCATGACAGAACGCAAAGTATTCAGCGTCAGCGCTGAAATCGCCGGCCGTACCATGACCCTCGAATCGGGTCGGTTCGCCGAGCAAGCCGACGGTGCCGTCACCGTTCGCTACGGGGACACGGTCCTCTTGGCCACCGTGGTGGCCGCAAAATCCGCCCGCGACGGTATCGACTTCTTCCCATTGACAGTCGATTACGAAGAGAAGATGTACGCAGCCGGCAAAATCCCCGGTAGCTTCTTCAAGCGCGAAGGCCGCGCCACCACGACGGCGATTTTGACTTCGCGGTTGACCGACCGCCCATTACGCCCGCTCTTCCCAGAGGGGTACTTCAACGAAGTTCAAATCATCGTCACGACATTTTCGATTGACATGGTCAATGATCCTGGTCCGTGTTCGATTATTGCCGCTTCTGCTGCGTTGGCTATCTCGGGCATTCCGTTCTCGGGCCCGGTCGGCGCGGTCACCGTGGGCTACCTCGATGGTGCATTGGTCGTCAATCCGACCATGAGCGCCATGCAAGAGAGTCGCCTCGACCTGGTCGTGGCTGGCACCAAAGAAGCCGTCTTGATGGTCGAAGCAGGGGCATTCGAGTTGACCGAAGAGCAGATGCT
>JBJONV010000072.1:0-2645 GCA_046051665.1 Chloroflexota bacterium | reverse complement strand
TCACTCGACGAAATCAAGGATAAGGTTCGCGAGAAGTGCCTCAAGCATAACTACGATCCAGGCGGTAAGTGGAGCAGTGCTGCAGGAGAGAGCACTGCAGACATCGAGACGGAATAGATTCGGCAATCCCGTCTCGTGGCAGCACGAGACGGAGTGGCAGACGGAGCACTCGTAGGGGTGATTCGTGAAGTATGAGGGGCTACCATGCGACATCGTCGTGAAGGCTACAAGTTAGGTCGTGACAAAGAGCAGCGTGAAGCACTCTACCGCGGTCTGATGATTTCACTCATCGAGCACCGCAAGATCAAGACGACCATCACCAAGTGTAAGGCAATCCAGCCATATATCGAAAGCTTGATTACCTTGGGTCGTATCGACAACCCGCACAATCGCCGTATGGCATTGTCGCGCTTGGCCAGCAAAGATGCAATGCGCGCATTGTTCGCATTTGCACCAGAGCAGTTCAAGGACCGTAGCAGTGGGTACACGCGTATCACAAAGCTCGGACCACGGTTGGGCGATGGTGCCGAAATGGCAATCATCGAGCTGCTGTAAATTGGGCGAAAAGGACCGCTGTATAGCGTTCCAGATTGCATATGATGGTACCGATTTTGCTGGGTCGCAATTGCAGCCTGGTATGCGGACAGTCCAGGGGGAACTCGAACTCGCGTGGTGGCGATTGCACAACGAAAATGCACGCGTCACCCTCGCAGGTCGCACCGATGCTGGAGTCCATGCGAGTGGACAAGTCGGCAATGTGAGTACGACAAGCACACGGTCACTCGACACGGTGTTGCGAGCCATGAATGCGTTGTTGCCCCCTGACATGTCCATTCCGCAGATATGGGAGCCTCCCCGTGACTTCCATGCGCGGTTTTGGGCAGAGCATCGGACGTACGAGTACGTACTTGATGATGCACCAGTAGCTTCGCCGTTTCTCAGGCGTACTGCTTTGGCTGTATCGCGAACACTGAATGTCGAAGCGATGCATGAGGCAAGCCAGGTTCTGGTTGGTACTCATGACTATGCGGCTTTCACGCTTGGTGTACCGGTAGGACCGACGGTGCGAAGTTGTGTTTCGGTGGCATGCCAGCGGAGGTTGATCGGCGGTCACCCGGTGACGGTCGTTCAAATCACGGCAAGTGGTTTCTTGCGCAATATGGTGCGCATTGTAGTCGGCACCCTGCTCCTCGTCGGTGTCGGTCGTTTGACTACAGCAGGACTCCAAGCAATTCTGGTCGGACGGAATCGCCAGAAGGCCGGCAATCTAGCCCCGGCTCACGGCCTGACACTCGTAGCGGTCACGTATCCACGGTCGGCGCTCCGACCTTTGGAATAACGCTGTAGGTAAGGAATAACGGGAATGAAAACCTATTCGCAGAAAGCATCAGAAGTATCACGAGAGTGGTATGTCATCGATGCAGAAGGTCAAACAGTAGGTCGTTTGGCCACCCAGATTGCAACATTGTTGCGCGGGAAGCACAAGCCGACCTTTAGTCCTAATATCGATGGTGGGGATTTTGTGGTTGTCATCAACGTCGAGAAGCTCGGCTTGATTGGTAAGAAGCAAGATCAGAAGATGTACTACCGTCACTCGAACTACCCCGGTGGTTTCAAACAAGTGACGTACCGTCGGATGATGGCCACCCATCCCGATCGCGTCCTTCGCTTTGCGGTCAAAGGTATGTTGCCCAAGACTCGCTTGGGCCGTCAGCAAATTGTGAAGTTGCGGTTGTACGCAGGTACCACGCACCCACACGCTGCACAAATGCCCAAGGTATTCGAGCCGAAGGTTCGCGGTTAGTACTACGACGAGAGGGTTAACATGGCTGAGAAGAATTACTACCAAGGTACGGGACGACGCAAGACGGCTGTTGCCCGTGTGCGTTTGTACCGTGGCAATGGTGAGATTGTCGTCAACGGCAAAGCACCGAAGGATTACTTCGGGCACCGTGAATTGTTTGCCACCGAAATTGCCCGACCATTCGTGGCCACCGGCAATGTCGGCTCATTCAATGTGATGGCCAAGGTCTTCGGCGGCGGCGTTTCTGGCCAGGCCAGCGCCATTCGCCATGGCATTGCACGTGCATTGCTCGACCTCGACGTTGCATTGCGCCCTGCACTCAAGGCTGCTGGTCTGTTGACCCGCGACCCACGTGAGAAAGAGCGTAAAAAGCCAGGTCTCAAGCGCGCCCGCAAGCGCCCACAATACACAAAGCGTTAATTCGCCCTGTGTTCTGCCAGACACCCTTCGCTCGGAAGAGCGAAGGGTGTTTTGTTGCAAACGAAGCAATAATAGGGATCAGGGATCAGGGATCAGTAGTTGTTGCGCCGATATTTGCAGGTGGACGAGGAGTGACGCAGTGACACAAAACCGCGCTTACGCTTTTATATGGGTAAGGAATCAAAAAAACAACATGCTCCCCTGTAGCGCTGTGGAATTGTCAGCCAAATGTACACCTTGGGTCGAAAACATGACGTGCTGCAACAAAAGAACACCTCGGCATTGTGAAGCCGAGGTGCAGTGTTTGGAGTATGAAGACATGGACTATGTGCCATGTCAGCGAACCGTGATGTATTGCCGATAGCGATCGTATTCGTCGCGCGGTGCACAAAGCATGGTTGGGCTGGTGGCGGCAGGGGTC
>JBJONV010000071.1:0-12477 GCA_046051665.1 Chloroflexota bacterium | reverse complement strand
CAATCCTGCATATCTCGATACCTTCGTCTTCGACAACGATTTTGCCGCACTCCAGAAAGACGCTCCTGAAGGGGGAAGTAATGACGGCTTCTTCCGTAGCGTCAGCGAAAAAGGCATCTGCCGCGTCATCTGCTTTAGTCCACAACACGATTTGACACTGGGTGAAATGACAGCACCGGATATCGCTCGGGTAGTAACTGTCTGGCAAACGCAGTACCGCGAGCTCGCCCAACACCCTGATATCGGGTATGTCCAAATCTTCGAGAATCGTGGTGCGATGATGGGCTCGAGCAATCCACATCCCCATGGTCAAATCTGGGCAACACAACACACACCGACGCTCGTCGCCAAAGAGGATGTCACGCAGCGGACATACTTCATCGAACACAAACAAACCCTTCTGCAGGACTACCTCGCCCAAGAACTCACGGCCGGGGAGCGCATTGTCTGCGCCAATGCATCGTTTGTCTCATTGGTTCCGTATTGGGCAGTCTGGCCGTTCGAGACCATGATTATTCCCCGTCGTCCGATGTCTTCAATCGACAAGATGACCGAAGCAGAAGCGAACGACCTCGCAGATATCCTTAAACGCACGGTCACCCGCTACGATAATCTATTCCAAACGCTTTTCCCCTATTCATTGGGTATCCATCAAGCACCGACCAAGCAGGCCGACTGCGCACATTGGCATTGGCACATCCATATCGTGCCTCCGTTGCTCCGTTCGGCGACGGTACGCAAGTTTATGGTCGGATTCGAGCTCCTGGCGGAACCACAACGTGACATAACGCCCGAGCAAGCAGCACGCCGGCTACGTGAATGCTCCGAGGTCCACTATCGTACGGAGGCTAGTGCATGATTGTGTTTGAATGGTTGACCGCCGATACGGTCGATGCATCCATCCCCGAATTGGCGGTACTGTTGATAGACGCAATCGAGTCCGGTGCGAGCATCGGGTACATGCTGCCCTACGATCCTGCAGAGATACATGCGTATTGCCACGGCGTGGCAAATGCCGTCAAAAACGGGTCGAAATGGTTGCTTGTTGCCCGTTTGGGGGATGGTACCCTGGTCGGGACCGCGCAACTCGAGCCTGCGTCAAAGGCGAATGGTCGTCATCGCGCCGAAGTACAAAAAGTAATCGTCACGAGTCGCCTTCGCAAACACGGCATCGGCACAAAGCTGATGGCTGAGGTCGAGGCGCATGCACGATCGAAGCAACGCACACTGCTCCTGCTCGATACGCGCGCACATGACGCCGGTGAACGACTCTATAGCGCCTGTGGTTGGACGCGCTTTGGTGTCGTGCCCGACTACGCGTACAGCCCAGATGGTTCAATCGAGGGGACAGCGTTTTATTACAAACAGCTCGGGTAACGATTATTTCTTGGTCTCCTATGGTACCTGAGTTTTGTTGGATGCACATCAAGCGAAAACGGGTGGGCGCACAAGCGCTCACCCGTTTTCACATCTGACACTCAAATATCGTCGTGGTACCGTGATTTATCAGGCATGGTGGCGGAATCTCTGAGATAAAACCCTCGCATTGACTGGTTGTCCGCGGACATGGTGGTTGTCGGCTTATATGAGTAAAATTTCTTGTGATTTGAGCGCTGTTGCTTCGTTCATGCTGCCCGAACGGAATCCGCCGAGATCCAGCGTGACATATTTGTAGCCGAGTTCTTTGAGCTTGCTGGTCAGGGCTTCACGATGCGTCACAGCCAATGCGAACTGATCGGCAGTCACTTCGATGCGTGCCAGTGTATCGTGATGACGCACACGGAACTGCACGAAACCCAAGCTACGTACGAAACGCTCCGCATCATCAAGAGTGCGCAACTTGTCGGCAGTGACACGCTCGCCGTACTGAATGCGTGACGACAAACATGCGTACGATGGCTTGTTCCAATTCGAGAGACCGAAGTTTTTGGCGAGGACACGGATTTCTGCTTTGCCGAGGCCAGCTTCTATCAGCGGGCTACGTACATCGAATTCTTTGGCAGCTTGGTGCCCTGGACGGTGCGTCCCGACATCATCGGCCATTGCCCCATAAATGATGTGGTCGATGCCGTGTTCGCGTGCAATCGGCTCGAGTTCTGTGAAAAGTGTTTTTTTGCAGAAGTAGCACCGATTGGTATCGTTGACTGCATACCCTTCGAGTGCAAGTTCATTGGTTTTGACGACAATGTGTCGTGCACCGATGAATTGTGCTAACTCACGCGCTAGACCGAGTTCTTCCCGTGGGTATGTTTCGGAGTCGGCAGTACCTGCGATACAGCGATCGCCCAAGACGTCATACGCTACTTTGAGGAGCACGGTACTGTCCACCCCGCCCGAGAACGCTACGACGACCGATTCCATCTCACGCACAATTTCCTTGAGGTGCGCATACTTTTGTTCGAGTGTCACGGTCATCGTTGTATTCCTTTGTTGCGTGCCTGTGCTGCTTTTATTGCGATGCGTGACGCCATTGCGCCTGCGCCGACACCATTATCGATATTGACTACTGCGATACCCGGTGCACAACTCTGGAGCATCGTCCCGAGTGCTGCGTGACCCTCTGCGCCAAACCCGTACCCGACGGATGTCGGCAACCCGATAACGGGAACATCAACCAGCCCGGTTACTACTGCTGGGAGTGCTCCGTCCATCCCTGCGGCGACAATAATAACATCGACCGGTAATTCAACCAATCGTGTCAGTGGAGCAAAGAGTCGATGAAGTCCAGCCACCCCGACATCCGTCACGCGTTCGACATGGCATCCAAGTTCTGCACAGATTGCAGCTGCTTCATCCGCCACTGGTAAATCACTCGTTCCCGCTGCCACTATCCCAACCACTCCACGCGGCAGGGATGAGTCGACAGGACGACGGGCAACACTGATGATGCGGTCTGCCGTCGAGCGTGTGATGGTCATTGCAGCAAATGTATCAGACAAAACGTTTATCATCTCGGGCGTCGGTCTGCTAATGAGGACACGTCCGTGCGAAGTCAATATATGGCTTGCAATAGCGAGGACCTGATCCGTTGTTTTCGACGCTGCGTAGATGATTTCGGGCATGCCGGTGCGTTCTGCACGTAACAAATCGATATGTGCAAAAGTACGCAGATGATCCGCAGGGCTGGTCATACACGCTTCTCCCCTACTGCGGTGATAGCTATACCGACCAACAAACTCAGCAGCCCAGCGATTTGGAGTGGCGCTACCTGTTCATTGAATAAGACAAACGCCAAGATGGCGGAACCCACTGGCTCCCCCAACAATGCAATCGTTACCAGCAAGGCAGACAGATGTCGCATTGCATAGTTAATCGACGTATGCCCCAGGAGTTGTGGACCGATTGCTAGTCCCGCTAGCACTAGCCAGGTGGTGCCATCTTGTGGGAGCACGGTATGACCAGCGGCAAGGGCAGCAATGACGAGGACGACTGCAGCGGCCCCGTAGGTCATCCAGATGTAGTGGAGCAGAGGGACATCACTGCGCAACCCGCGGCCAAGCAAAAAGTATGCGGATCCCGAGACTGCTCCGACAATCGCCAACATATTGCCCAACAGCGGGTTACTCCCCACGGAACTCGATTGATCACTCACCGCGATACCGATCGAACCAGCGATGGTCATCACCATGCCCACTATGCGGTATCGATTGAGGACTTCTTTGAACCATACACGGGCCACGAGTCCTACCCAGAGTGGCGTGGTAGCGACCAACGCTGCCGAGGAGGCGACGCTCGTGTATTGGAGTGAAGAAATCCAGGTGGCAAAGTGCACCGCCAGGCATGCCCCAGAGAGTACTGCCAGCCACGCATGTCGACGTGTGACGCCAGTCGGCCATTGTGCATGCCGCAAGGCTACCAAGAGACTCAATACACTCGCCGAAATCCCCAGGCGTATCGCCGCTATCGAAAGTGATGGCACCTGTGCATTCTGCGCGTACCGTATGAGGATAGAAGCGGTCGCTATGACGATGACCCCTGCTGTGAGGACAAGGCCTGCAGTCATTCGTGCTGTACGTGACGGATTTTCGTTCATACAACCATTTTACCATTGTTGTGTAAGACATCGCGGACGCATCTGAATGCGAAAGTTGTTATAATGTCGTCATTCAATAAGGATTCGTCATGCGTGTACTCATGATCTCGTGGGAGTTCCCGCCGCATATCGTCGGAGGACTCGGTCGCCACGTCGCAGATATTATTCCGGAACTTGCATCTGAATCGTTCCAAGTACAACTCCTGACGCTGCGCGGGACGTCACCACTCAATGTGGAACATGCATCCTCGCATGCGATAGTCCATCGCGTCTATACGCCAGAATCT
This sequence comes from Chloroflexota bacterium, assembly GCA_046051665.1. Classification (GTDB taxonomy): domain Bacteria; phylum Chloroflexota; class Chloroflexia; order Chloroflexales; family Roseiflexaceae; genus UBA965. The sequence continues at coordinate 8,157 of JBJONV010000071.1, read as the reverse complement.
GCCCCTGACATCGTCGGCCAGGTCGCCGATGCGACGCAGCCAGTGTTGGCCGCGGCACATGCACTGTGGAGCGAAGTCGGGGGGTTTGACCTCATCCATGTCCACGATTGGTTACTTGCAGATGTCGCGATTGCACTCAAACACCACTACCGCCGACCATTAATAGCGACGCTGCATGCGCATGAACGTGGCCGACGGCGGGGGGATATTTCTGCTCCTGAGTCACGCATCATCGACGAAGTAGAGTGGCGTTTGACATACGAAGCCTGGCGTGTCATCGTCTGTTCCGGCTACATGAAACAACGCCTGCATGCTGATTTTGCAGTGCCACTCGATAAACTCGACATCATTCCGAACGGTATTGCGGTCCCACAGTTTTCTTTTACATCTGCAGCTGCACGTGACGATTTTCGTGCACGCTACCAACCCGCCCCTGGCCCATTGGTATATGCAGTCGGCCGCCTCGTCCACGAAAAAGGCTGGCATATCCTTATCGCAGCCATTGCAGTTCTGAAAGAGTTCTTCCCCGAGATTCGCCTTGTCCTTGCCGGTGTGGGCGGGTATCGTGACGAACTGCTCAGGGTCGCACGGAGTGCCGGGGTAGAGGAGCGTGTGGCGTTGGTTGGTTTTATCTCCGATGCAGAGCGGAATGGGCTGTACAGCGTGGCGGATTGTGCCGTCTTTCCTTCGCTGTATGAACCATTTGGAATTGTCGCCCTCGAAGCGATGGCGCTGCGTTGTCCTGTGGTCGTGAGCGATACCGGTGGGCTCCGTGAGGTCGTCAGACCCGGCGCTACCGGTCTGCTCGTTCCGCCTGACGATGTACTTGCCCTCGCCGATGCGATACGTACGACGTTTTCAGACCCGTTCGAAACCAAGCGACGCGTTACCGCAGCCTACGGAGATGCTACCGAAACCTTTAATTGGCAGATTGTCGCACAAGCCACCACAATGACCTACACCCGCGTACAGTCAGAATGGAACGCAGGTACGTGGGGGAAATAATAAAAAATGCCGAACACCCCGGTTGACGCAGTCAAACGGGGTGCTTGCCACACTGCGGACAGTCTATGGTGTTGTGAGCGTAGGTTTTTCGGATGGGGTCGCTGAAGGCAGTTCCGTGGCGGTTTCGACCACCGAAGGGGTCATTGTTGCAGCAACAGTTTTGGTTGCGGTGCGAACCGTGGCAGATTGCGTCGCTCGAGGTGTTTCAGATGGTCGGCGTGTTTCCGTGCGACGACGAGTTTCTGTGGGACGACGTGTTTCTGTGGGGCGTCGAGTTTCTGTCGGTCGTCGGGTCTGTGTCGGTCGTCGAGTTTCTGAAGGGCGTTTTGTGACAGATGGTTTTTTCGTCTCGGATGGTCGGCGTGTTTCCGATGGCCGAGGCGTACGTGTTTCCGTCGCGGTTGGCGTTGCGGTCACGGTAATGCCTGCTGTAAGGTACACTTCGGCAGTACCCGTCAAATCAATCGGGACTGTCGGTGTTTTTGTTGGTCGTGCGGTGTCGGTTGGTTCCCGCGTTTCGGAGGGTTCGCGCGTCTCGGAGGGGCGGCGGGTAGCCGATGCGGCACGGTCTCCTGCCGCTGCGTTGTGTGGAACGTTCATAACTGGGATGAACAACACTGCGGTCATCACGACAACAGCAAGACCAACAAGATATCGGTTCATGATGATTCCTTAATAATTCCTGTGCAGGATACCTGAAGTTGCACACGCCCGCATAAACCAACAATACCGCCGTACCGGTTATCCGGTACGGCGGTATTGACGAAGGGGTAATGAGCTACTTTTTGGCTTCGAGCACTGCCTGTGCAGCAGCCAAACGTGCAATAACAACACGGTACGGGCTACACGAGACGTAGTTCAGGCCAGCGTTGTGGCAGAACTTCACGCTGGCTGGTTCGCCACCGTGCTCACCACAGATACCGGTTTTCATGCCTGGGCGGGTCGTACGACCACGCTCGACGCCCATACGGACCAGCTGACCGACACCTTCCTGGTCGAGGACCTGGAATGGATCTTCGGGAAGGAGCTTCTGCTCGACATACTTAGGCAAGAACTTGCCGGCGTCGTCACGGCTCATGCCGAACGTCGTCTGCGTCAAGTCGTTGGTACCAAAGGAGAAGAACTCTGCTTCGGCGGCAATCTTGTCGGCGGTCAAGGCAGCTCGTGGCAATTCGATCATGGTGCCGACCATGTACTCGAATTCGATACCACTTTCCTTCTTGACTTCTTCAGCGACACGAACGACCAGTGCTTTTTGAATGCGCAGTTCGCTGACGTCACCCACCAACGGAATCATCACTTCAGGCAGTACGGTGATACCACGCTTCTTGACGGCAACGACCGCACGGAAGATAGCACGAGCCTGCATTTCGGTGATTTCGGGGTATTCGATACCCAAGCGGCAACCACGGAAGCCGAGCATTGGGTTCGACTCGTGCATGCCTTCGATTTTGCCCTTGAGGATTGCATACGAGATGCCCATCTTCTTGGCCAATGCTTCGATTTCGGCATCGCCATGTGGCAAGAACTCATGCAAGGGTGGGTCCAACGTACGAATGGTAACGGGGAACCCGTCCATCTCGGTGAACAAACCTTCAAAGTCGGCCTGCTGCAATGGCTCAACCTTGGCGAGGGCGGCTTTGCGCTCTTCGACGGTCGAAGCAACAATCATCTGACGGATGGCATCGATGCGATCGCCTTCGAAGAACATGTGCTCGGTGCGGCACAATCCGATACCCTGTGCGCCGAACATACGGGCAATACGGGCGTCGGTCGGGGTGTCTGCGTTAGCGCGGACGCCCATCGTGCGTACTTCGTCTGACCAGCTGAGGAACTTGAAGAAGTAGCCGTACAACACCGACTGCTCAGGTTTGAGCGTGCCACGGATGACCTGGATTACTTCTGATTCGCTGGTCTTGATTTCACCGTTGTAGACGGTACCGCTATGACCATCGACGGTGATGAAATCACCTTCTTTGACCACGACGTCGCCTGCAGTGAACGTGCCCTTTTTGTAGTCGATGTCGATATCGCCACAACCACAGACACAGCACTTACCCATCTGACGTGCAACAACGGCGGCGTGACTGGTCAAACCACCACGTGCCGTCAAAATTGCTGCAGAAGCAACCATGCCATGGAAGTCTTCTGGCGCGGTTTCGGTACGTACCAGGATGACCGTTTCGCCCTTTTCGGCCCATTCTGCGGCGCGATCGGGATCGAAGCAGACTTTGCCACTGGCTGCGCCTGGGCCTGCTGCCAAACCGGTTGCGAGCTTGGGAGTCACTGCAGCGACCTTCGCATCGACAATCGGGAACAAGAACTGATTCAGCATTTCAGGTTTGACACGGCTCAGAGCGGTCTTCTTGTCGATGACCCCTTCTTCGACCAAGTCGACGGCGATACGTACCGCAGCCATACCAGTGCGCTTGCCGTTACGCGTCTGCAACATCCAGAGCTTGCCGCGTTCGATGGTGAACTCGACGTCTTGGACGTCTTTGTAGTGTGCTTCGAGCTTGTGTGCAATTGCCAAAAATTCTTTGTGGGACTGTGGCAATTCCTTGGCCATCTGTTCGATTGGCTTTGGCGTGCGGATACCAGCAACGACGTCTTCGCCCTGTGCGTTGATCAGGTATTCACCGAACATGTCGTTTTCGCCGGTGGCCGGGTTACGGGTGAATGCAACGCCGGTGGCGCTATCATCACCCATATTGCCGAAGACCATGGCCTGGACGTTTACACCGGTACCGATGTTGTCGGGAATCTTTTCGATACGGCGATAGTCGATAGCACGGCGACCCATCCATGAGTTGAACACGGCCATGATGGCCATCTGCAACTGTACTTGTGGATCTTCGGGGAAATCGTTGCCCGTATCTTGCTTAATCAGCTTCTTGAACTCGTTGGCAATTGCGGTGAGTTCTTCGGCGCTCAAGTCGGTGTCGGCACGATTTTTGCCCTTGGCGTGGTTCATCACGTGTTCGAGCTTTTCACCGTCGACGCCCAACACAATCTTGCCGAACAACTGCACGAAGCGGCGATAGGCGTCCGCGGCAAATCGTGGGTTGCCGGTCTGCTTGGCCAAACCTTCGAGGGTCTGAGCATTCAAGCCGAGGTTCAGCACGGTGTCCATCATTCCTGGCATGGACTCACGTGCGCCCGAGCGTACCGAAACCAACAGCGGGTTCGTGGCATCGCCGAACTTTTTGCCGGATTTTGCTTCGACGTCCTTCAACGCTTCGCGGGCCTGGTCCCACAACCCTTCCGGCATTTTTTTGCCGAATTCGTAGTAGGCATTACAGGCTTCGGTGGTAATGGTGAATCCTGGTGGTACGGGAACGCCGGTACGGGTCATTTCGCCCATTCCAGCGCCTTTGCCACCAAGCAGTTCACGCATGGTGGAATTGCCCTCGGTGAAGAGGTATACCCACTTCTTTGACATGGAAAATGCTCCTCTACTGTGCAGACTACATATTGGGATGTGCGTTCACGCAACGGAGCGGTGTATGCAACATTGCAGGCCAGCGTCTCCACCGGAATTTTGCACAGAAATACCGCGCCTAGTGTACGCGATGTTCCCGATTCGTGCAAGCTGTGCACGAGGACCGAGGTTCATTGTTTTGTTTTGAGTAATCCTGCGCTACCGAGTTCACTCATGACTTCTGCTGCTGCCCGTTCACCCGATTCGATAGCACCTTCGAGGGTGTTCGTCCAGTGTGTTGCGGTTTCGCTCCCCGCCCAGTGGATACGACCAATGGGGGTCGACACATTGTGGATATACGATGCCGCTCCGGGAACGAGAAAACCATTTGCACCGCGATTCCACCGTTCCGCGTTCCAATCACGTTCGAGCATACCGCGATAGGCGAGTGCTTCGGGCCCAAACCAGCGTTGCAGTTGTTGAATCACCGCACCAAGGCGTTCGCTTCGTGGTTGCATTCCCCAATGATGGGCCGATTCAGCGGTCAGAACACACGCAATCGCGCCTTCACTGGCGTTGACGGGCGAAACATCATGACACATCGAGAATGGCCCTGCGTCATCGAGGACAAATCCTGATTTTCCGTTTTCGCGCCAAAACGGGTAGTCATAAAACACAATCATCGTCAAAGCGCGTCCCATGATGATGCGTTGTTGGAGGGCGTCACGTGCCGGAGGGACATGCGGTTCGAAGTAGATTTGTTGTGTCACGACCGGTGGTGTCGTGATAATTGCATAATGCGCGCGGAACGACGTCCCGCGCGAATACGCTGTCACACTCAGTTCATCTTGGCGCATCGCCAGAATGGGTGTGTCGTTGATGAGCTGTTGGCGCAGCTGTTGGCTGAGTCGCTCGGCAATGCGCGCGCTCCCACCAATGACCCGTTCTTGGTTGTGCGCTGGCCGGAGTGCAAAGAGATTCTGTGCGCCGCGATGTGCAGATACTTGATCGATGATGTAGTACAGCGAGATTTCGGTCGGTTCTGCATGAAAGTGCACACGAGTCAATGTGGACAGCAGTGCAATGGTGGTACGTGATCTACAGGTGTCGTTGAGCCACGCCGCAAAAGATCGTGTGTCGATGTGTTTGGCTCGGGTAAGCGACTCGTCGGTCGTTGCATCGAGTTTGCGTGCCGTTGCATTCAACAGTCGGATAACACGGTGGTAATCAAGTCCAACATGCGGTGCGAACGACGGCTGTCGTTTGCCAAAACGTGTCGTCTTTTGACGGAGGCCAATGGCGCTCTCACCATCGTGATACTGATTGGTCAACGGTAATCCAAGTTCATGCACCAGCGTGCGGAGCGCTGTCGCCTGTGGCTTCACCCATTGAGAACCCAAGTCATACGATTCACCATTGAACGTACCGCCCCCCATGCGGCCGCCACTGCGTTCACGTGCCTCGAGCGTCAACACGTTGACCCCTTCGGCGATCAAACGGCGTGTCGCAACCAAGCCTGACAAGCCAGCACCGATGACAACCACATCGGCATTGAATCCTAATTGGCTCTGATCAAACTGCAGTGTACTCATGTGAGGTGTCCGATATCTGTGAGATGCGCATTATCGTTGAGTCGCACTAAATGGAACTGTGTACCGACCAAGCGAATCGTACTCAGCGAGCAATTATCGACCCACAAACGCGTATGATTGGCGATGTCCAGCCCAAGTACCGCACATACCAGTGCATTTATTGTGCCGCCATGGCATACCACACAGATGTTTGTACCTGCGTGATGTGCTGTTCGGATACGTTCGAGCTCCGCACAGGCGCGTGCTTGGAGCATCGCAAAAGATTCGCCGTTGGTGTAGGGCGTGTGCGCCGGATCTGCGCGATGTGCTGCATAGTCTTGTGGAAAACGTTGCTGCACCTCGGGTATCGTCAAATGCTCCCAATCGCCGACGTGCTGTTCACGCAAGGTGTCACGCAGGACCACTGGTACCGAGTGATGGAGGGCAATCGCTTCTGCGGTATGCTGCGCCCGGACCAAGTCGCTCGCATAGATTGCATCGAACGAAACCTGCTGCAATCGTTGCCCTACTGCAGTTGCTTGCAGTCGACCCCGTTCATTCAGCGGTACCTGTGCATGTCCGTACATGCGCCCCTCGACATTGTAGGATGTTTCACCGTGACGCACGAGAATGATGTTCACACTGCTGATCCTTGCGCTCTATGAGGGGCGCGGAGTGATTGCGCCACTTCTGCATGTGCGTTGTCGTTGAGCGAAACGAGTCGAATGTGGTCATCGTGGACGCGCAATGATGTAATGGCACAGTTATCAATCCACATTTTGTTGTAGTGATTGACATCAAGCCCGAGGAGCCAACAGGCAATCGCTCGAATCGTCCCACCATGGGTACAAATCACGAGCTGTTGGCCGGTTGTATGCCGACCGATGATGTCTTGGAGTGCTGCCACCGCACGTGTTTGGAGCATGGTATATGACTCACCGCCGACGTGGATGGTATCGCCAGGATTTTGTTTGTAGGCGGTGTAGTTGCCGGGGAAGGTGGCACTGATTTCGGGAATAGTTAAATGCTCCCACAAGCCGACATCGATCTCGCGCAGGCGAGGTTCCAGTACGAGGGGTAGGTGGGTGGCCTCTACAAGTGGCTGGATGGTCTGGAGACATCGAACCAGGTCGCTACTATATATTGCATCAATCGGGAGCGTTTCGAGTCGATGACAAACGCGCGTTGCTTGGGTGCGTCCACGGTCGTTCAAATCAATCTGGACATGACCTTGATAACGACCAACGGCATTGTAGGCTGTTTCGCCGTGCCGGACCAGAAAGAGTTGCATGGAGGAATCTCACACATCGGTTTTGAGTATTGTACTGTATCGTTTGCATAAAAAAAACAGGGACATCGCATACGCGATGTCCCTGCCGGCAACGAGGCGAATTACTTGCGATATTCGCTGACGTTGTTCTTGATGTACATGGAACCTGGTACGGTGCTGTATGCCGACATACCTGGCCACTGGATACCGGAGAATCCAGCCTTGTTTGGCTCGAGCTGGCTGCCGCCGACGTATGGCTTCAGCAAACCGGAGTTGACACGGTGCCACAAGAAGATACCGCCGACGTCGCTGACCAAGAGCTTTTCAGCTTCCTGGAACTGAGCGATACGACCGGTCTGGTCGTTCGAAGCCGAAGCTTCGTCAACCAACTTGTCGAAGTCTGCGTTGTTCCAGTTATGGCGACCGCCGGTGTGGAACACGCCCAGCATGTTCGAAGCATCGAAGAAGTCGATACCGTACGAAACCATACCGAACTGAATCTGGGTTGGCTTGGCGTTCAAAGCTTCCATGAAGACTTTTTGTTCTTTGTTGGAAACTTCGACTTCAATGCCGAGGTTGGTCTTGATGGAGTCAGCGATAGCCTGGGCAGCAGCTTGGCGTGCCTGGTTCTCGTTGCGCAACCACAAGGTCAACTTGGGGAAGCCCTTACCTTCTGGGTAACCAGCTTCGGCGATCAAAGCCTTAGCAGCTTCGACGTCGTAGTTCTGGATGCCCGAAAGACCCTTCGAGTTTTCCGAGTGGAAGCCCGGCATCAAGAAGGAGTAGGCTGGGATAGCCTGGGTCGTGCCGACAGCACCGGCGATCAAACCATCGCGGTCGATCAGGTGCGAGAAGGCCTGACGAACCTTCAGGTTGTTGAATGGCTCGCT
>JBJONV010000070.1:0-29435 GCA_046051665.1 Chloroflexota bacterium | reverse complement strand
CCTCAAGAGCCGGGGAATAGTAGCGACCTCAAGGATCTGGACTGACAGTTTTAATACAATTCTTGCACCAACAGGGTCGCGAACGTATTACTATGAAGAAAACGCTTTGTCGAAGGAGGCCGTTGTGACCCACGAAAATGCCGTTCCATTCCGCGCCGAAATGCGCCAACTCCTGCACATACTGACGCACTCGCTGTACTCCGACCGCGAGATTTTCTTGCGCGAATTGCTTTCCAATGCCGCTGATGCCATCAATCGCGTGCGCTTTGTACAACTGACCAATGCCGACGTCCGTGACCCCGACCTCGAGCCAGCAATTACGATTCGCGTCGACAGCGACGCAAACACCATCACCATCAGCGACACCGGGTCTGGCATGACACGTGATGAACTCGCCGAAAATCTCGGTACCATCGCTAAATCCGGTACCAAAGCAATGCTCGAAACCCTCGAGGCCGGACAACGGGGTGACCTTGTCGGGCAATTCGGTGTCGGTTTTTATTCTGCATTCGTAGTGGCAGACCGTGTCACTGTTGTGTCGCAGTCATACCTTCCTGATGCCGAAGCCGCGGAATGGGAATGTGACGGCAACGATACCTTCGTCATCCGTCCCGCAACTCGCGATACCCGTGGCACAACAATCACGCTCCACCTGAAGGAAGACGCCAAAGAGTTCGCGAGCGACTGGAAGCTGAAACAAATCATTCAGAAGCACTCTCGCTACGTGCCTGTTCCGATTACCGTCGGTGACGATGTCGTAAACGACACGCAAGCCCTCTGGCGCGTCGCACCACGAAATGTCGAATCCGGCCAATATAACGACTTTTATCAACAGCTCACCTACGAAATGGATGAGCCACTCGCCACCGTCCATATTTCAACCGATGCCCCTATTGATTTGCACGCGCTGTTGTTTATCCCTGCCAAACGCGAACGTGGCATGATCGAACGTCGCATCGAAGGCAACATCGCCCTCTACTCGCGACGTGTCCTCATCCAAGCCGAGACCAAAGAAGCCTTACCAACCTGGCTCCGCTTCATGGAAGGTGTGGTCGACAGCGAAGATTTGCCGCTCAATGTCTCTCGTGAGATGGTCCAAGGTTCTGCGACGATGGCTCGCATCAAAAAGACCCTCACGGGTCGTGTCATCAAAGAAATCAACGACATGGCTGCAAATGATGCGACCAAGTTCGCGTCATTTTGGAGCGAATTCGGCATCTTCTTCAAAGAAGGCATCGCCGTCGATCCGTCTGCAAAAGACGAAATCCTGCCGCTCTTGCGGTTTCATACCACCGCAGGAAACGAACTCAGCACCCTAGATGCCTATATCTCACGGATGCAACCCGAACAAACTGAAATTTACTACGTGCATGCCAATGACCTCGCCAGCGCGCAGCAAAGCCCACATCTCGATGCGGTGCAATCACGCGGGATTGAAGCATTGCTCCTGACCGACATGGTCGATCCGTTCATGTTGCAACACATCCGCGAGGTACAAGGCAAAAAACTCCGTAATCTCGATGACCCAGATGTGGTATTGCCCGGTGACGACAGTACCCAAGCAAGCACCCTGAGCGATGAACATTTGCTTGCCGTGGTCGAGGGATTCAAACGCATCCTCGGTACCCGCATCGATGGCGTCCAAGCATCGAGCGTTCTGCGTAACCATCCACTTCGGTTGCTGGCAACTGCCAACAGTGATATGGAGCGGATGCGCCGCATGATCGAGCGTGACACCAGTGCTCCGACGCGGAAACTCGAGTTCAACCAGAGCAATCCGATTATTGCCGGCGTCGCCAAACGGCTGAGTCACAATCCCGACGACGCAGTCGCAACCGCAGTCATCGAACAACTCTACGCCAGTGCGCAACTCCTCGATGGCAGTGCACTCGACCCAGCTTCAATGGTCAAACGCATCGAGGCCTTGATGCAGGCAGCCGTCGAAGCACCACTCCAATAAACACCAGACAAAAGACCCCGCTCAGCGACGCTGAGCGGGGTCTTTCCGTTTCTTTTAGCCGAATTGACCGCTGATGTAATCTTCGGTGCGCGAGTCGGTTGGTGCGGTAAACAGTTTGTCGGTCGGGCCTGACTCCACGAGCTCCCCGTAGCGCTTCTCGCGGTTCATAAGCATAAACGCCGTAATATCTGATACGCGTGCGGCCTGTTGCATGTTGTGCGTGACCATGACAATTGTGAACTGCTCACGCAAATCGTAGATGAGGTCTTCGATTTTGAGTGACGCAATCGGGTCGAGTGCAGAGCAGGGCTCGTCCATCAAGATTACTTCTGGATTGGTGGCAATGGTCCGGGCGATACACAAGCGTTGTTGCTGTCCACCGGACAACGCGGTACCGAACGACGTGTGTAGTCGATCTTTTACCTCGTCCCACAGCGCCGCACGACGTAGCGATTGTTCGACACGTTCGTTCAACGTTGCACGGTTTCGTATCCCCAGCACACGCAGACCGTATGCGACGTTTTCGAAGATGCTGAGTTGGAACGGATTCGGGCGTTGAAAAACCATCCCGACGCGTCGCCGCAACAAAACGGAATCGACACCTGCGTCATAGACATTTATGCCGTCGAGTCGCAGTTCACCCTCGGCACGCGCACCTTCGGTGGCATCATGCATGCGGTTGATTGATCGGAGCAATGTCGATTTGCCACACCCAGAAGGCCCGATGATAGCAGTCACACGATTCGCAGGCATGCTAATCGAAACATCGTGTATCGCTTTGAATGCACCATAATGGAAGCCAAAATGGTTCAGTTCGATTTTATTCTCTGTTACTACTGCGAGCTGCCCAGTTTTGGTACGCTGCGCGACGAGTTCACCGAATCCAATCCCGCGTGAGAGTGTCATGGCACGTTCCATCTCTGCTCCTTAGCCGACACGGCCGCTGATATACGATTCGGTTCGAGGATCGTTTGGTTGGGTGAAGACCTGCGTCGTCTCGCCTTTTTCGACGAGTTCCCCGATAGACTGTCCACCGTCCACGTCCACCATAAAGACCGCGGTTTCGTCCGAAATACGGGCGGCTTGCTGCATGCTGTGGGTCACAATGACGATGTTGAGATTTGCCTTGAGAGTCACCAAAAGTTCCTCGATGCTGGCGGTTGCAATCGGATCGAGCGCCGAAGCAGGCTCATCCAGCAACAGTACTTCGGGCTCGATTGCCAATGCTCGAGCAATTGCCAAGCGTTGTTGCTGACCGCCTGACAACGCCGTCCCCGGCTTGCTCAACACATCCTTGACTTCATCCCAAAGTACCGCAGCACGCAACGCTTTTTCGACTGCGGCATCGAGTTCTGCGCGATTGGACATGCCCTGGAGCCGTAGGCCAACAGCGACGTTTTCGTAGACATTCCGGGTACGCAACGCAACGGGCTGTTGAAACACCATGCCCACCCGAATCCGAATCATGGTTGGGTCAACCTCTGGCGCATAAATATCTTGGTCACCCAACATCACCCGACCAGTGGCACGCGCACCTGGGATGGTTTCGTGCATCCGATTGAGACAACGCAGCACAGTCGATTTTCCACAACCCGATGGACCGATGATGGCAGTTATTTGATTGCTGGCCAATTCCATCGTGACCGACTTCACGGCTTGGCGTGCACCATAATACGGTTTGAGATCGCTGATAACGAGTGTACTCATCGGGCGGTCCCTCCAGATTTGCGGGTGGCAACACGAACCAAGATGTTCATCAGGAGCACAAGCATCATCAGCACAAACGCGGCACCCCATGCTTGGGTGTTTTCGCCGGGGTACGGTGACTCGGTATAGCGGTATGTTAATAACGGCAAGGCTGCCATAGGCCGAAAAATGTCCGTGCTGATAATGTTGCTGCCTAATACGGTCAAAATGAGCGGTGCAGTCTCGCCTGCGCCACGGGCAAATGCCAGCATGACACCGGTGACAATCCCCGGCAATGCAGCCGGCAGCACCACTGTAAAGGTCGAATACCACGTGGGAGCACCGAGACCGCGGGCAGCTTCGCGCATTGTTTCCGGTACCAGTTTGAGCATTTCTTCGGTGGTACGGGTGACAATCGGGATCATCAGAATGGCGAGTGCCATGCTTCCTGCAAACGCCGAAAACTGCTTTGTCTGCAGGACAACCAGCACATAAATGGTCACACCAGCGACGATCGATGGCGAACCACTCAACACATCACAACAAAATCGAACGATGGTCGCGTAGCGTTCGTTGCGGAACTCACTGAGATAAATCCCAGCGAAAATGCCGATGGGCAACGCCAACAATAACCCGATACCGGCAATCGTCAACGTACCCAAAATACCATGCAACACACCGCCACGAGCCGTTGCGTTATACACACTCGCAGCTGCGTCGTCGGGAGCGGTCGAATCTGCAGGTGGTTCGACGGTGATATTGGCAAATGGGTCGTTGGGATCGTAGGCAGGTTCTTCGCCGGTCGTCGGGGATTCGACGGCACTACTCGGTGGCTGATAGACATCGGTGAAGAACGACCAACTCATTGCACTCGCACCAATGGTGAGGACATACCCAATAATTGCAATCAGCGGAATGACCGCACAGCCAGTTGCTACAGCAGCAAGACTCCGCATGATTTGGTCGGTCAGTTTGCGCCGACGATAATTGAATGTGCGCATTACGATCGCCCTCCGCGTGTGTTGCGTTCGACGTACCAAATCAACAATCGGGCTCCGAAGTTCAGGAACAAGGTGATACCAAACAGCGCGAACGCGACTGCGATGAGCGCACTTTCGTGGAGCGAACTCACCGAATTGGTCAGTTCATTGGCTACCAACGACGCGGCGGTGGTTGCTGGGGCAAACAACGAACCGGATATCCGCTGTGTATTCCCCACCAGCATGGTCGCAGCCATTGTTTCGCCTAGCGCACGGCCGAGCCCGAGCATAATCGCTCCGATGATACCCGCACGTGAGTACGGAATAACCGCAAGCCAGATCGTCTCCCAGCGCGTCGCACCAATAGCCAACATTGCTTCACGTTGTGTATTAGGAACCAAACGAAGAACATCGCGGGTAAGCGATGCAATCGTCGGGAGAATCATCAAAGCCAAAATCACCCCGGTCACGAGCAAGCCGCGCCCGGTAGAAATAGGACCCGCAAACCAAGGCAAAACACTCCCGACCGTGTCGCTCAACGGTGTGGCAATCGCAACGTTAAAGAAGGGGATGAATACAAAAACGCCCCACACACCGTAGATCACGGAGGGGACGGCAGCCAATAATTCGACGAGAAAAGAAAGGGGTGTCCGGAGTGCGATCGGGCAGAGTTCTGCGAGGTAAATCCCAATTCCAATGGCCAATGGGGCAGCAATCACGAGTGCAATCAGAGCAGACAATAATGTCCCACGTACCGCTGGCCAACCTCCGAAGCTTATCGGATTTAATTCTGTTTCAATGGGATTCCAACTAGACCCAAAGAGCAAATCCCATCCAAACGCCGTACGTGCCTCTTGTGACGACGTAAAAAGCATCCATGCAATGGCGAACACGAGGAGCACCACGGCACTCGCCAGCGCAACGGTCCCTGCCCGAAAAGGAACATCGCCGTGTCGCATCGGCGATTTGCCTGTACTCCACTGCGGTGGTGTTGTGTGCTGTGCCATAGGTTCCTCAGCATGATAGTCGGCCGTGCGAATTTCTCATCCGCACGGCCGAAGATTCCGTACGTACGTTATTTGACTGGAGCGTCCAGGACGGGCTTGCCGTCTACGACCATGGTCTTGAGCGCAGCCATCGAAGCCTTACGCATTGCTTCTGGAAGAGGAGCGTAGCCCAGGCGAACCGTTGCTCCTTGACCGGTGGTCAACCCCCAGTAGAGGAAGTCTGACAATGCTTGTGCTTTTGTCACATCCTTATACGTTGATTGACGTACCAAGACATAGGTGAAGGCGGCAATGGGATACGCCTCTGGAGCAGGGCTGTTTGTAATTGACATGGCCAGCTTCTTGGGATCCGTCGAGATGTTCTGACCAGATGCTGCAGCGCTCACGTTGGCAGTCTCGGGCTTCACGAAGTTCCCAGCGGCATTCTTCACGTAGGGCAGTGGGAAGCCAGCAGCGAGTGCGTAACCGACTTCGACGTATCCGACGGCGCCGTTGGTGTTGAGAACGGTTGCCGAGACGCCTGCGTTACCCGATGCGCCGATACCTGCGGGGAAGCTGACAGCGCTTCCGGATCCGACCTTAGCCTTCCAGTCTGCGCTGACCTTGCTCAAGTAGTCCGTCCAAATCGACGTCGTGCCCGAGCTGTCTGAGCGGTACACCGGTGTGATGGTCAAGTCTGGAAAGGCCACGCCTTCGTTGTCCTTGGCGATACGTGGGTCGTTCCAATTGGTGATTGCACCGAGGTAAATGCCTGCCAAGGTCTCTGGGGTGAACTTCAAGGCCGTTTTGATACCGCTGATGTTGACCATCGGCATGACGCCACCCATCACCATGGGAAGGTGCATCGCATCTGGTGCCTTGGATTCTACGTCGGCGGATTTGATCGCACTGTCGGTACCACCGAAGTCTGTCAGGTAGGCGATGAAGTCCTTTTGACCCTGACCAGAGCCCACGCTCGAATAGCTCAATTGTACACCAGGGACGACGTTCTTGGTATAGACCGAAATCCAGACCTGGTACAACGGATTCGGGAAGCTCGCGCCAGAACCAGCCAGCTTGGCGGTCAACTGGCGTGGTTCCCACTCGCCGGCGACGACAGCAGCAGCGGTCGTTGCGGTTGGGGCTGCCATTGATGCCTTCGTCGCAGTTGCAGCTGTAGTTGCAGCTACCGTTGCTACCATGGTTGCAGTTGCTTCGACGGCTTTGGTTGGCTCGGTGGTTGCTTCAGCAGCCTTGGTTGGCTCGGTGGTTGCTTCAGCAGCCTTGGTTGGTTCTGCGGTTGCTTCAGGAACGGCAGTTGCTTCTGGTGCAACGGTTGCTTCTACAGCAACTTCCGGAGCGGTGGTTGGCTCGGCAGCAGGAGCAGCAGGACTGCCACAAGCGGCGAGCAGAAGAGCACTGACGAGGGCCAGGCTGAGCATCATTGCTTTGATGGTACGATTCGAAGCGGACATGTAAACACCCTTTCGCTCTGACATGAATAACACACGTACAGGAGATTCGGACATTCGTATGGTATCGATTGACTGTTATCTGAACGCAGGGTTTGCGTTAACGCACTGTTAAGTTGCGGTCATCTTTTGGCACAACTGCTATACTGCCTGCGACACGAAAGTACCACTATGAACGAATCACAACGTACGCTTATCACACGCATCCATGCCACTCCCATCCCCACTGTGATCGAATTCGCAGGGGCGGGGAGTGCCGCATTGTGGCATCTGCATGCAGTCGCCGGGTCATCCCGCACCATCCTCGAAGCATCTGATCGCTATGCACCACAATCGATGGAATCGCTGATAGGCAAGATGCCAGCACACTTCGTGAGTCTTGACACCGCGGTTGCAATGGCCTGGGCGGCCTATCGACGTGCCTGCGACCTCAACCCAACCACTGCAAATAACGGCGTCGGATGTACGGCAACGATAGCGACCGACCGGCTCAAAAAAGGAAATCACGGATGTTGGGTAGCACTCGCCGATCGGACAGGAGTGACTGCATACGGGTTGACTCTGACCAAAGGGTTGCGTGATCGGGCCGGCGAGGAACACATCGTCAGTGACCTCATCATCCACGTGATGGCGCGCGCCCGTGGCATCATCGATACCGTTGCTTTAGCGCTAGGGCCAGACGAATCACTCGTGTGCCATCATGTCGCACAACGCGATGCACTGGCAGCGTTCGTTGCAAATGAATCCGCCTGCATCCGTGCAAGTGGCCAGCATCACTTCGAGCCCGTACAGATTCGTGGAGCGACTATTCTCTCGGGTTCATTTAACCCATTGCATGCGGGTCATCGTGCATTGTTGACCACTGCGATGGCATACACATACCAATCGGGATATTACGAGCTGAGTGTCGTCAATGCAGATAAACCACCCCTGCCATACACGACGATTTTGGCCCGCAGTCAACAATTCAGCGGTGATCATCCGTTGTTGTTGAGCAAAGCACCACGCTTCGTCGACAAAGCAGCGTTGTATCCAGAGTCTACGTTTGTAGTGGGCTACGACACTGCGATACGTTTGCTCGATGCCAAATATTACGGATCAGGAGGCGTAGACGACGCCCTACAATCGATAGCACACAATGGGTGCCGATTCTTGGTGGCGGGACGTATTGACGCTCACGGGGTGTTCCTCCAACTCGATCGACACACGATTCCGAGCCAATGGCAGCATCTCTTCGTTTTGTTAGACGAGCAGAACTTTCGGCGTGATATTTCGTCGACCAATATCCGTGCGGGCATCCAGTCGAAGGACGGCTAATCGGACCCCACGCATCGGGAGATTTGGGTATACTTCCATGGTGTCATACAACAGGATCACCAATGGACGAGTCATACTCCAGCGAACTCGAGCGCCTCGGCGACGAACAACTCCATGATGATGAAGCACCACGCCGCCAAATACGGTGCGGTCGCGTGTGTGACATCGCGGTCGCCGGTGGATTACGGAGCGCAGGGGATTTCTATTTTGCTGCGGTCGTGTTGATGCATGGGGTCTCGGTGGATGAATACGCCACCGCGCTGTACTTTGCCCGGACCGCCGCACAACGCGGTGATGGACGTGCCTGGTCGATTGTGGCTGCATGTTGGGATCGATGGCTCATCGCCAACGGCAAAGCGCAACGCTATGGGACACAGTTTTTGCGTATCAACAACACATGGACCGTCGACCCAGTCGACGCAGCCGTGACTGATAGTGAACGAGCGTTTTATGCCGTTCCACCGCTCTGGGTCCAAAGAAAAAGCGCTGCATTGCTGCAGCGCCGTGATACCAATAACGAACTCTGATACTACACCGCGTCCTGATCTGCTTCTTCGCGCAGGATGTAGCCGACGCCGCGTACCGTATGAATCAATCGTGATTCGCCATTTGTTTCGAGCTTTTGGCGTAAATAGCGTACGTAGACCTCGATAATGTTACTTTCACCACCGAAGTCATAGCCCCACACCCGATCGTAGATAATATCGCGTGTCAGCACCTGTTGGGGGTGTCTGATGAAGAGTTCGAGCAGTTCGTATTCCTTGGCGGTCAGCTCCACGCGGCGACTCCCGATGGTGGTCTCGTGAGCGGCAATATCCATCTGTAAGGGGCCGTAGCGCAGGATGTTGCCGGTGTTACGACCATGGACCCGGCGTAACTGGGCTTTGACCCGAGCGAGCAACTCTTCGAACGCAAATGGTTTGACCAAGTAATCGTCGGCACCGACTTCGAGGCCCTGCACCCGATCCGGCACTGCATCACGGGCAGTCAACATGATAATTGGCACATCCGATGCTGTCCGGATGCGCTTGGCGACTTCAAAACCATCTATTTTGGGGAGCATGACATCCAAGACGATGACATCGGGAGGACGTTCGCGTGCAGCAATCAGGGCTGCTTGCCCGTCCGCTGCGGTTTCGACTGCGTAGCCTTCGAAACTCAGTCCCCGTCGCAGGTACCCAGCTATTTCGGCCTCGTCCTCGACGACTAAGATGCGTTGTTGCGACATGAAAACCTCCAATGACTAGAGGATAGACGACGGAGTGGGCAAAAAAGTTCCACAACGGCTCGCAAAGAC
Source organism: Chloroflexota bacterium (assembly GCA_046051665.1). Classification (GTDB taxonomy): domain Bacteria; phylum Chloroflexota; class Chloroflexia; order Chloroflexales; family Roseiflexaceae; genus UBA965. The sequence goes on along the minus strand of JBJONV010000070.1, from coordinate 19,737 downwards.
ACAAATGTGTCAACACTATGAGTATACCGAATCGAGATGGGAATTTAATGAATGCTGTGGTACGCTACGGCATTGACACAAGGAGACACCATGGCAGCAGCCTATCAGATTTATGGCGAAGGTGCACCGCTCATTTTGCTCCACGCATTCCCCTTACATCACCGCATGTGGGAGCCCCAAATCGCCGTCCTCGGGCACCGCTATCAAATCATTGCCGTCGATTATGCAGGTTTTGGTCGTTCGCATTGGGAGCCACTCGATTCGGTCGTGCCGGCGATTGAACAAGTCGCCCACGGGATTCTCGATATCCTCGATCAACTCGATCTTGAGAGCGTCGCGATGGCGGGTTGCTCGATGGGATCTTACATGGCGCTTGCCCTGTACCGTCTTGCACCACAACGGTTCAATCGGATTGCATTGTGTAACGCCCGCGCAAGTGGCGACGATGATGCCACGCAGGCCGCTCGGACACGGAATGCGGCTATTGCGCGTACTGAGGGCGTCGAACCCATCGCAGACATGCTCCTGCCGCGCTTATTATCAGCGCATGTCGGAGCAGGCATCCGCCGTTATGTCCACACCATGGCACTCGAAGCATCGGCCGAAACCGTTGCACAGGGACTCGAGATGATACGTGACCGTCCCGATTGTCGCGATCTGCTGTCACGCATGACCATCCCCACGTTGGTTGTCGGTGCCACAGACGATCCCATTATGCCCGTCCACGAAAGCATTGCACTCGCCAAAGAACTGCCCAATAGTCAGACCCTCATCATGCAGGACTGCGGCCACTTGAGCAACATCGAACAACCCAAAGTCTTCAACGATGCATTAATTGCCTGGATGCAACGACCGTAGTCAATAAAAAAAGCCCTGCTTCACGTTTCCGTGAAGCGGGGCTTTGATCTGCACGCTATGGGGCGTCAGAATCAATGAATGTCGCGAATAGATCATCCACTGACTCTGCCCGACGAATCAACTGTAACGCTCCATCTCCGCGTACCAGTACTTCGCCACAGCGGAGTTTTCCGTTGTAATTGAATCCCATCGCCCGCCCATGCGCCCCGGTGTCGTGCAATACCAGGACATCCCCTGCTGCCACGGGCGGGAGTCGGCGATTGATGGCGAATTTGTCATTGTTTTCACAGAGGGAACCGACCACATCGTACGATTCATCGGTATCCTTCGGTTCTGCACCGAGGACCGTGATGTGGTGATACGCGCCATACATCCCCGGCCGCATCAAATCGGCCATAGATGCATCTACCCCAATGTAATTGCGGTAGGTGCTTTTCGCATGGCGGACGCTGGTGACGAGCATTCCATACGGTCCCGTAATGACTCGACCACACTCCAAAACGACCCGCGGTGGCCGCATCCCACTGGCCAGAATGTGCTCGGCATAGGCGCGCTGTACACCCGCCCCGATGCGTTCGATATCGACCGCGTCGTCTTCGGGACGATAAGGGATACCGATCCCGCCGCCGAGATTGATGTACTCGAACTCGATCCCGAGGGCTCGATGGAGCTCTGCAGCAAGCGAAAACAACATATCGGCTGTGGTGACGAAGTAATCGGCGTTGCGTTCGTTGGACGCAATCATGGTATGCAACCCAAAACGCGTCGTTCCGCGGTCACACGCTGCTGCATATCCCGCATGGAGTTGTGCCCGTGTCGCGCCGAATTTTGCTTCTGCAGGGCGCCCAATAATCGTGTTGCCGTCGCGATCAAGGCCTGGGTTATAGCGGAACGAAACGAGTGGTGGCAACGCGACATCCTGCTCCTGCAGCCAATCGAGATGACCGACATCATCGAAATTAATGCATGCATCGAGTTTCATTGCAAAGCGGTACTCATCGAGCGGAGTGTTGTTCGAAGTAAACATCACCTGATCACCGCGGAGTTGCATACGAGCGGCCAACATCAGTTCGGTAAAGGAACTACAATCGAGGCCGCAACCTTCGCTGACGACAATCTTGAGAATCTCGGGCGTCGGTGTTGCTTTGACCGCAAAATAGTTCCGAAACCCCGGCGCCCACGCAAATGCTGCATTGAGGCGTCGTACTGCTGCGCGAATCCCTTCCTCGTCGTAGAGGTGGAACGGCGTACGGTACTGCGCGACAGCGCGCTGGATGGTGGCCGGTTCAATGGCAAGTGGTTTGTTGTTCATGCGCAGATAGTAGCACGGCAATGTTTGTGGATGCAAACGGGAGGTAGTAGTTAGTAGTTAGTAGTTAGTAGTTAGTAGTTAGTAGTTAGTAGTTAGTAGTTAGTAGTTAGTAGTGTTCAGTTTTTGCGAACAAGAACCGAAAACAGGGAACGATGCACAGAATATAATGAGGAAAACGAAAGAGGACCACATGCAACAGAGCCACACACAGCAGGCACAGGCGAGTCATAAAGCAGCGCAACGGATTGGTCAACATCTAGCCACTACACCGTCGCGACGCAATGCGTGGCTGAGCGCCGCCTGCGATGCCGATGTATGGGTCAAGCAAGAGTACCTACAACACACTGGTTCATTTAAGCTACGTGGCGCGTTAAATGCCGTGTTGTCGTTAACCCCGGCGCAATTGCGTCGTGGTGTGGTCTCTGCATCGTCTGGCAATCACGGTGCTGGAGTTGCCTATGCGAGTCAGATCGCAGGTTGCCGAGCAACGATCTTTGTACCCGAGCACGCCTCCCCCACCAAAGTTGCTACGATGCGCCGACTAGGTGCAGAGGTTCGGCATGCTGGCCAAGACAGCGTCATCAGCGAGGCTGTTGCACGTGCTTACGCTGCTGAGCAGGGATTGCCCTATATCTCGCCGTATAACGATCCGCTCATCATGGCCGGGCAAGGCACACTCGCCCTAGATATGATCAAGCAAATACCGTTCTTGTCTACCGTCATCGTTTCTGTCGGGGGCGGCGGCTTAATCGCAGGAATCGCAGCAGTCATCAAATCACATAACCCGCACATCAGCGTCATCGGTGCGCAACCCATCCAATCTGCGGTCATGATCGAATCCGTACGCGCCGGACAGATTATCGAGCTTGACAGTGATGACACCTTGTCGGATGGAACTGCAGGCGGCATCGAAGCCGACACGATTACCTACGAGCCGTATCGCAATATGGTTGATGCAACCGTGTTGGTCAGCGAACACCACATCGCCCGAGCAATGGCAACGTATATTGATGCCGAACACCACCTTATTGAAGGTGCGGCAGGGGTTGCGTTGGCAGCGTGCGAAAAGTTGGGGGGTGCGCTCCGCGGGCAGGTCGTTGGTGTGGTTGCCTGCGGCGCTGGTATCGGGGTGAAGCGGTTACAGGATGTTTTTGCATTGCTCTAATGAGGTAATGCGCGGAACCCCTTCCCAAAGACAGAAACAGCTTCACCGACCACTACGAACGCAGTCGCATCGGCATCTGCGACAAGTGCGGTCAACGTCGGTACTTCGGCACGCGTCATCACGCAGAGCAACATGGCACGCTCCGCGCCGGTGTATGCACCGCGACCCTGGACGACCGTCACCCCGCGATTCATGGTCTGCATGATGCGTCCGCCTACCTCTGTGGGATGTGCAGTAATGACCCAGACTTGATTCATCCCTGCGCCGATGTTGAGCAGGGCATCAACGGCTTGGGATGCCACAAAACTGACCAATAAGGCATACATTATTTTCTCGGGACCGAACAGCGCCATCGCACCCGCAAATACCGCAGCATTCAGATAAAGCGAACTGCGTCCTGGCGGAATGCCCCAGCGCAGCTCGAGAAGGCGCGCAATCATATCGAACCCGCCGCCCGAACTCCGCGCGCGAAAAATCAACCCTCCGCCAATCCCGGACAACACGCCACCATACAAACAATACAACAATGGATCGTCGGTCACCGCGGGGACATAGGCAGCTGAGTAGTCGATCGTCAGCGACATCAATCCGATCGTATAGAGTGTCCGTAGCGCAAACCGCCAGCCCCCGAGGTAGCGCATGGCAATAAGGAGAATCGGCACATTGATAGCCAACATCAACACACCGACACTCACCGGGACCGGCAAAATGGTGCTCAGAATAAACGAAATACCCGTTACGCCGCCAGACACGACATCATTGGGGATGAGGAACATGCGCGTCGCAGCGGCGATTACCACTGCACCGACCGACATTAATCCATAATCACGCAGGATGGGCCACACGAACGCCCATACGTTTTTCAGCCAGTTCCGCATGACAATGCTCTTTTCTCTCACGTGGGAGGGGATAACGGTTGGTACTATAATACAGAAAAGGCTATAGAGGCGCACATGATACGGATTTTGCCCCCTGCGATTGCGGCACAAATCGCCGCCGGCGAGGTCGTTGAACGACCTGCATCGGTGGTCAAAGAACTCCTCGAAAATGCCATTGACGCGGCAGCCACCGAAATCACCGTCGAATTGCAGGGTGGTGGCGTCCAAGAATTGGTCATCCGCGATAACGGGACGGGGATACCCGCAGACCAAATCGAAACCGCATTTGCCCGTCATGCAACGTCCAAACTCGTCAGTGCAGATGATTTATTCAACATTATGACCCTCGGGTTCCGCGGTGAGGCATTGCCCTCGATTGCTGCAGTCGCCCAAGTCAGTTGCACCAGTCGGCATCGTGATGCAGCAAACGCCGTAGAACTGCGCATCGCTGGGAGCGAAATCCAGGACAAACGCAGTGTCGGCGCACCGGTAGGCACCACATTCGTCATACGCAATTTGTTTTATAACCTGCCGGTACGACGCCAGTTTTTGCGCTCAGCCGGTGCAGAAGCATCTGCAATTGCAGCAGTGGTCACCCACTACGCACTCGCATACCCAAGCATACGATTCCGCCTGGTGGTCGATGGCAAATCCCGCATCCATACAGACGGCACCGGGGATGTACGCAGTGTGGCATTGGCCGTGTACGGGCTCGATGTCGTCCAACATCTGTTGCCGGTATCGTACGATGCAGGCACCGGTCCGTACCGCATTGGCTTACATGGGTATGCATCGGACGCGACCGTCCATCGTAACACCCGTGAAGCGATGCACATTAGCGTCAACGGTCGGACCATCGCGGCCCGTGGGGCTATGGCTGGAATGTTTGATGATGCGTATCACACCGTCTTGATGAAAGGGCGATTCCCCATTCTGATGCTTGCCTTGACGGTCGACCCGAGCACCGTCGATGTAAATGTGCACCCCGCCAAAACGGAAGTGAAGTTCCGAGACCCTGAATACGTGCGGAGCCATGTCGCAGATGCCCTCCGCACCGTCATACAAGCCAGTCCGACGGTACAGGGCTGGACCGTGTCGCTGCCCGAGGCTCCTGCGCCAACTACCCCCGAACCCACTCCAACAGCGAGTGCCCGTGAACAGCGTTTGGGGTATCTGACGGATCTCGATCGTACCGGCAGTGCACCGCCACGGCCTGCGAGTGGCGCCTCCCGCCCCCTGATGCGACGTGAAGTCGAAGACTTATTCCCTGAACCAGTCCCACAACCCCAGCAGCAGTCATTCCAACCCGTCCAGCGTGCTCCGGTGGATGCGCAGGCCGCAGGGCAAGCGGTGGCGGGTCTCATTGCCGAATCGCGACTCCAACACAGTGGACCGTTGCCAGAGCTCCAGATTATCGGGCAACTCGCTGGCTTGTACATCCTCTGTGAGTCCCCCCAGCACGAGTTGTACATCATCGATCAACATGCGGCGCACGAACGCATCAACTACGAACGATTGATGACGCAAGCCGCGCATGGCAAAATCGAAATCCAAGCACTGCTTATCCCACTGCGACTCTCGTTTGTGCCCCAAGATGCACTGCTCCTGATCCAGCATCGTGAGGCGTTGCTCGCCTGGGGCTTCCGTATCGACGAAGACGGCACAGACATTCTCGTCAAACACATCCCTGCGACTGTGGCGTCGGCCAAAACCGAAGCCGCATTGCTACAGATCGCCGCTGCCCTACGAGACGCAGGAGGCGATTTGCCTGCCGATTGGCAAGAACGCATGCTTATCACCCTTGCCTGTCATACGTCGATCCGGGCAGGTCAGCGATTATCGTTGGCCGAGCAGACCGCGCTCCTCCAACAGATGCAGACATGTGCCAATCCGCGGACATGCCCACATGGCCGGCCGACCATCGTGAGCATGCGTCTCGATTTGTTCGCGCGTCAGTTTGGCAGAATCGTGTAGCGAATTCTGCATTCCTCTCCTGCTACGACCCAGAGTGGTCGAACGCTAGATGACGAGCGCGCTGAGGTACGGAACGGCGCTGATTGAACAGAATACACGGGAATGTGTATCATATGCACATGTGACGCTTTTGCGGCTCGAAAGGACACTCCACATGACAAAGGCTGCTCTCGATTACGCTGCGCAGCACAGCGCGACGCACCTCGAACATCTCAAAGAACTCATTCGCATTCCTAGCATCAGCGGTATGTCGGTGCATCACCCCGATGTACGCCGGGCTGCCGAATGGCTCGCAAATCACCTCAAAAGCACCATTGGCTTTGCCAATGCACGCGTCGTCGAAGGAATCGCCCTCCCGCTCGTCTACGCCGAGCGCATCATTGACCCCAAAAAGCCGACCGTGTTGGTGTATGGTCACTTCGACGTGCAGCCGATAGATCCCATCGAACTGTGGAACACGGTACCGTTCGAGCCGACATTAGTCGGCGACAACTTGTACGCCCGTGGTGCGGTGGACGACAAAGGCCCCACCATGGCTGCCCTCAAAGCACTCGAATCACTCCTCGCCACCGATGGATTGCACCTGAATATCAAAATCTTGCTCGAGGGTGAAGAAGAATCTGGTAGCGAATCTATTTCGGACTATGTAACCAATCACCCTGCCGAACTTGCGTGCGACTACGTCCTGATTCTCGATACCGGAATGGTCGGCAAAGATATCCCCACCATTACTCATTCGCTCCGCGGAATGACATATGTCGAAATCACCGCCCACGGTGCAAAAGGCGACCTTCATTCCGGCGGATACGGCGGTATCGCACCCAACCCGCTCCAAGCACTCGCCTGGGTATTGGCAGACTTGAAGGGTCGTGACGGCCACATCAACCTTCCGGGTCTCTACGAGATGCTTCGACCATTAACTCTTGCAGACAGAGCAATACTCGATCGGCAGTCAAAAGAACGCGGTCAGGCCATGATGGAAGCCGCCGGGTTGACGTCATTCCCTGGCGAGCACCAATACTCCCCAATGGAACGCATGACCTCGCGACCGACTCTTGAAGTCCATGGCATTGTTGGCGGCTTCATCGGCGAAGGCAGCAAAACCGTCATCCCAGCCGAAGCCAAAGCAAAAGTCAGCCTCCGCCTCGCACCTGGTCAAGAGTCGACCAAGGTCTACGAGATCCTCAAAAAGCGCGTCCTCGAACTCGCGCCCGAAGGCGTCACCATGGATGTGATATGGCTCAACGGCGGTGAGCCCTTGTTGCTGCCACTCGATGCCCCGGTCCTCCAGATTGCGGCTGAAGCATACGGTGCAGAATTCACCGCACCCGTGGAATTCGTGCGCGGCGGTGGTTCCATCCCTGTTGCGGCACTCTTCGACACCAAACTGCATGCCCCCAGCGTCATGCTCGGGTTCGGCTTACCCGACGATAACGTCCATGCACCCAACGAAAAATTCCACCTGCCGTACTACTACGCGGCAATTCGGAGCTGTATCCGCTTCTTGGCAAAATTGGGGGCATAAGATGGAACTCCGACGTTTGCGTATCATCCTCAATGTCGTCGGCCTTGTTTTTGTATCGATTGCGCTGTTCATCCAATACGTCCAGGGGGCCGTGACCGTCCTTGCATGGGCAAGCTTGGTCATCGCGCTGATTGCCATGCTGGGTGGCCGATTCCTGCGTGAGAAAATGCGCAAAGAACAATAGTCCCGACAGCCATAAAACAGCGTCCAGGCTCCGAAATGAGTCTGGACGCTGTGTTTTTTCTGCATGGTATGGATGCTACTCGTGTGGTTGTGCCACGGGGATGTTTTGGTAGATCGAAATCCAATTGCCATCAGGATCGGTGCAGTACCCATACCAGTTGCCGGCAGGACTCGCCGTCGGTTCTTTGATGATGGCCACACCAGCGGCTCGGAGCTGTCCAAACACCGCATGAATATCATCGGTTTTGAGGCCAATTTCACAGGGATGGCCCGGGCTCGCAGCAGGCATCCCGTGTGCACGCAATCCAGCGGGCGAACTAATCGCAATGGTCGACCCAGCGACCGCATATTCGATGTGCTCGGGGGCACCCGTCATAGGGAAGCGATACGTTTCGATCAGACCGAGCACACCGCCATAAAACACCGCTGACCGTTGGATATCCTGTGCATAGAGTGTTACCAACGATTTGAGGAATTGTGCCATTTCCCTTTTCCCTTCGCTGTTTGAGTAGTCCACTCCGGAGAATAATGCATCATACCTATTCATTACGGCAGTCATTGAATCTGCGTCAGCGACCCGGTAGCCACATGGGTGCATCGGTCCGTGCTGGCCCGAATCCGTACACCACACGATCGGTCATGAGCTTCACGATGACGACTCCCGACGTAAAGCGTTGCACAATGGCAGGTTGACTCCGTTCGGGAGTGAGTGCGGGCACTATCCCGATCGGGCCGCGTCGAAAGGCGCGGTAGTAGACTTTGCCAAAGCCACGGACGACCGGGTATTCGATGGGTACGACCGACGCATTCCCTGCGATGTACACCTCTGGATCGACGCCACTGGTCCAATCGTCGACGAAGCGTTGATAGACCGTAGGCGTGCCTGGTTCAATAGTAGAGGAGTATGTTGCATAGATATCGGCAGAATGAGCGTCACCGGCACCTGGATGGAGCCACAACATCCTCCCATTGGCGAATGTTTGCACGACAGATTCGACGGTTTTGTGGGTAGTCGGGCATCCGAGTCGATCGCGGAATGCGACCCGCAGTGCAAATGCGCGAATATCTGCATCATCCGAGAGCTGACGGGTACAGGTCACAGGCGCGCTATAGTGATCCTTGATATCGGATGCCAAACGTCCTAACAAAATGGCATATGGTGTGCCGTTGTGTTCGGGATGGAACTCCATGCGGCGTCGCTCAAAATACTGTACCTGCCCCGTCCAATTGCCGATTTTCTCTGTGAGTTCCGTGGTGATCGGGTAGCCGAAGCGAGCCAATCCACCATTCGTTTTCCAATACTGCAGGAATCCACCACACAACGCATACCGAGTTACTTCAAAATATTCACAGCCGACATCGGTCCAACCGGGGCCATACTGCCACGGCCGACCCTGCAGTTCGAGGATACGTGCGCCCATCCGCCCGGCCATTACCCCTTGCGAACCATGGTCTTCTAGCCGATCCCGTTCGAACCATTGCGTCGGACCGACCCAGCTCCCTTCGACGGTTTCGTTTTCGATGCGCTCACTGATGGGGAAGCCGAACACCGGTAATCCCCCGTTTGCTTCCCAGTAGCGCAAAAATGGCTCGCGGATGCAGAACGGTACCTCCACAAAACAACGCTCGCGCGGGGCAGCCATCCCAACAGGTGCCGACGAGACGATTCCACCAAGTGCGAACATCACTGCAATCATCAACACACCAACGATTTTTCGCAATTTACGCTTCCATTCTCTGAATGCTAAACTCCACTTTTTGGCCTGCTCTCGTCGTCTTTGTGGCTCCTCCCGCCACATGCCATGTCAACAACCCGGTGCCCTCCAGGTGGCTTACATGAATGACTTCGGCATTCACGCTGATATCGAATCGATGGTCGCCGCACACCAACCCCTGAAGCGAAATTACGCCCAAGTCGGGGTGTGTGCGTGGGGTCAGGGTGATGGTCTGGGCAGGCAGATCGGGGCAAAATCCCAACACCCCCTCTACAATCCCTTGGCAATACAATGCCGCCGACCAGAGCTGCACAAAACACAAGCCTTCGGGGATAAGTTCCTTCATCAAACCGAGACTGCCGTGGCGCGCAGTGACACCGATGTTTTTGAGCAGTTGCACACCGTATGCGGTATCGTTTTGGGCGAACGCTGCGCCTGCCAACAGCCCAGTCGGCAACGTCCATACAGCGTCTTCTGTGGCGCCGGTGTGCATCAACCCCCAGGTATTGGTGAGCAGACTTTTGACGCGGGCATACACCGTCGCATGCCGTTCCGCAGGGGCAGCAGCTGTCTGCACGGGCACAATCGCCGTCCAGTGATAATCGAGTTGCTTTTTGCCATCTCGATGCAGAGAATCGGCATACAGCCCCTTCTCTGGCATCCACCACGCCGCATCAAACCGGGTACCGAGCCGTTGCCGTGCAGCCCTCCAGGCATCGGCTGCGTCAGTCATACCAAGCACATCTGCCCAGCGCGTCAACGCGTCCAACGCCTGCAGGATGTAACACACACTATCGAGCTTAAACGGCCCCATACCGTGCCGTTCGACCATTCCATCACCTGCGGGCCATTGGTCAGCATGAAGCACACTTGCGACATGTGCCATTCCCTCGGCACATACACCATACCAGCGACGTGCAGCATGCATGTCAGCCGTCCAGGCGACATACTGCCAACATGCCACTGCAAATTGTGGCGTTTCTTGGGCATTCCCCGGGTGATATACACGGCCGTTCGTCGTTATCTCGTGGGGCACCCGTCCACAGGCTGCCTGTGCACGTACGGCCAACCCATCCAAGGCACTTTTTGCCACATCCGCCAGACCCGCCGCCAACAACCCGGGGATGCTGTATGTCGTATCGCACCCGAAAAACTGCGGGTATTCGGGTATCCCTGCGAGCGCATACCGGGGCATGCCGGGGTAGTGCGCATCTAACTGCAGCATATTCTGTCGAGCCACGCGCCAATACGCATTCAGATCTTCATCATTACTCATAAAAAGGGTGGGCTGCACCATGGGTGGAAGGGTGCGGTGCTGCGCCGCTCCAGAGACAGCCGCACAGAGCGTTTGTGCAAGTGCGACCGGGGGTTGTCTGTGGTCACACGCCAGCACCCACGTCAGCACGGTCGGGGTGCGTCCGGTACTCGTCATGCTGCCGGTACCGCTGAGCTGACCATCGGTGTGGTGCCACGTGAGCGCGGGTGACGCAGCGACTGCGACCCCGGCGCTGATATCGCCACCACTCGCACGCACGCCCACAACGCGCTCCGCATCCCTCTGCGTGACTGTCTGCCCGGCATCGAGACCACCGAACCAACATCCCTCGATTGCCGTGTCGATGCAGATTTCGATGGAAAAGGTAGCCTCATGAAGCGGTTTGGGGGTGATTTGGACGGTGACGATGATTGCTGCGTCCGTCGCATCGAGCTGCTCTACCACATGGAGCGTGTAGTCAGGGCGGTCGTATGTCCGTTCAATTGTCGTCTCGGTGACCCGGCAGAGATACGCATCGTCACAAATCCGTCCATCGACACGCAGCTGCCATCCTGCGCCGATCCGTACCGGGTGGAACCATAACCCACCCATTTTGCCGATGAGGTGCTCCACACCATAGGCAACCTGCGCACCGCTAATACTCGCCACCAGATAGCCGTGTTGGCTCGACAAAAACGTCGGTGTGCTCCCCGGACGCTCACCCTCCCAACACACACCATCTATCACGTACTGCATATGGGTCATGCGTATTCTCCTTGATGCTACAGTATACGCCCGCTCCCTCGGCTTTTGAATCCTATTCGTCGTGTCTACCCACGCACGTGTATAAAGATATGGTATAGTTTGTGTTAAGCACAGATTAAATGTTGATACGGAGTCGCAGTGACACGTCTCTTTTTTGCGACCGACATCCATGGGTCAGACATCTGTTGGCGCAAATTTCTCAATGCAGCCAAGTTTTATGACGTTTCGTTGCTGGTTCTGGGTGGTGACATGACGGGCAAAGCCCTTGTCCCCATCAATCAGCAGGCAGACGGAACCTTCCGTGCGACGTTGTTGCAACAAGAATTTGTTTTAGACGACGAAGCCGCTGTACAGGATATGGAACGGAAGGTCGCAAGTCGTGGGTACTACCCGTTCCGCATCAGCGTGCAACAGCTCGAAGAGTTCCGCGCTGACCCTGCGTTGGTCGACCGCGAATTCCACCGGCAGATGCACCTATCGCTCGAACGTTGGCTCGCTCTGGCCGAAGAACGCCTCGCCGGTAGTGGCGTACGCTGTTTTGTCTCGCCGGGCAATGATGACCCCTTCGATATTGATGAACTCCTGGAGCGATCGAGCGCTGTCACCCTCGCAGAGGGGAAGCACATCGACCTTGGTGACGGGTTTTCGATGATATCGTCCGGCTGGGCAAATGTGACCCCCTGGCACACCGACCGAGAATTGCCCGAGGATCGCCTGTACGACTATTTACATGCCATGATTCCCAGTGGATTCGATCCCGAGAAAGCCATATTCAACTTCCACTGCCCGCCACACGACTCCAACCTCGACGAGGTATCGGAGCTCGATGCGGATTTGAATGTGGTCAACGCCGGTCACTCCCTCGTGCCTGCGGGGAGCACCGCAGTACGACGCATGATAGAAGAATATCAGCCACTGCTGTCGCTCCACGGACACATCCACGAAGGGAAGGGAACGGCACGTATCGGGCGTACCCTGGCAATCAATGCCGGGAGTTTGTACGAGCAAGGTGTGCTGCAGGGTGCACTTATCGACCTGGACCCACATCCGAAGGGCGGTTTATTCCGCACCAAAACCCACATTCGTAGCTACACCCTGACATCGGGGTAGTGAATAGACAGATTCGCACACAGAGGAGACGCAATCGATGAGCAATAGCCAGTCGAGCAATAGCGGCGATGCAGCCCTATTCCTGCGCAAAGCCACCGGCCTCGTCCGTTCGTGGTCGGTATTCGATGCATTTATTTATGCATTCTTTTCGATCAATCTCGTCACCCTGGGGATGACATCGGTCAGCCAAATGTATTACTTCAGCGGTGGCTTAGTGACCGCGTTGATTACCTTTAGCGTGCTGATTATGGCCGAAGTTGCCGTCTATGCCGGCCTCATCGCCGTCATGCCACGCGCTGGCGGTGACTATGTCTGGCAAAGCCGGATTTTGGGCAGTGGTGTCGGTTTCGTTTTGTCGGTTACCGGCTGGTGGTTCATCCTATGGCTGTGGACTCCGCTGTACGGTGATGCATTGCGCCGCATGATTATCGTGCCCGTGCTGTCGCTCCTGGGGAACCGTGAATTAGCGATGCTCTTCAACGGTGATCCAACCTACAACTTCATCGCCACGATTTGTGCGTTGTTGTTTGTCACCGTCATTATCATCACCGGCATGAAGCGCTATGCGACCTTCCAAAAATGGTCCTTTTGGATCGGCAATGCCGGTTTACTGGGCGTGATTGCATTGCTCTTTTCGGGCGACCACGAAGCCTTTAAAGCGGGTTTCATTGCCAACAGTGCGACACTCTACGGCACGGGTCCTGATGTGTACGATGCCACCGTTGCTTTGGGCAAAGACTTGTCGACGAGTGTGCTGTTTGGCGGCTCACTCAACGACATCGGGTTGTTGATTCCGGTTATCGCCTACTTCTTGTTGTATCCGAATTGGGGTGCAACGTTGTACGGCGAAGTCAAAGGAGCCGACGACTTCAAGCGGAACTTCGCCGGGATGGCGTATGCAGTCGTGGTAACCACGGTGCTGCTGATTGCCGTCTTTTTCGCGATCGACCACTCGATAACCTGGGACTTCTTTATGCAGGCAAACGCCGCATATTGGAACTATACCTGGGGCTACGGCGACGTCGCACCAGCCTTCCCCGTCTGGCCATACCCTGCTCTGTTGGCGTCATTTATGAGCACCAACCCACTCGTGCAGCTCGGCATTATCATCTCGATGAGCATGTGGTTCTTTGGCTGGGCTGGGACGATGTTCTTGTCCTCCACCCGCGTGATTTTCGCCGCTGCATTTGACCGCTTGCTCCCCGAGGCAGTCGCCAAGGTAGACGAGCGGACGCGCACCCCCATCTGGGCATTGATGTTGATGTTCATCCCAAGCATCGTCATTTCGTACCTCTACGCATTCAATTACTTTGGCTTCCAAAGCATGACATTGGCCGCTACGTTGGTTATCGGAGTGACATTCTTTGGGACATCGATTGCAGCAATGGTATTGCCCTTCACCAAGAAGGAGCTCTATGCCGCTTCGCCGATCGCAAAATTGAACGTCGTGGGAATTCCCTTGATCTCACTGGCAGGTTTTGTGTCGACGGCGTTTTTGGGCTATATGTTGTACGAGTGGTTGCTTGACCCCGACGCCATGTACGGTATTGGCTATAGCATCAACGAAAACGGCGTCAAAAACACGAACTCGTTGATTTTCATGGGTGTCCTGTATGGTGTGGCACTCTTGATTTACGTCGGGATGAAGCTGTATCGCAAGAGCAGAGGTATCGATCTGGGCATGCTCCAGAAAGAGATTCCTGCCGAATAATCGTTTCCCTCCGCGCCCAGGGGCACGCCCCTGGGCGTTTTTCCATGACAAGAGAAGTACATGAACGCTGCAATCATCGCATCTGCTACCCAACTCGTCGACACTGCAGGTGCACAAAATCTCGTCATTCGCCTCCTCGGCGGCGTTGCGGTAGCGTTGCATTGCCCAGAAAGCAATAACCCGGGCAGAAGTTACCGTGACATCGATGCCTACATCCCAGCAAAAACCCAAACACGCATCAGTGCAGTGTTGGCGGCAGCCGGGTACCTGGCGGACAAAGAATTCAACCTCCTCAACGGCGATACGCGTCTGTTGTTTCACGACCCGCAGACGCACAGACAAATCGACATTTTCGTGGGCAGTTTTTCGATGTGTCATACCATCCCCCTGACGGTGGGAACCGACCCATACACCCTCCCGGTGGCCGAGTTGCTCCTCACCAAGCTGCAAATCTATGAGCTCAACGCCAAAGATGCCTACGATGGGTGTGCCCTGCTGAAAACGCTCCACATCGGCACTGCCCCGAGTCAACAAGACACCCGGGCACGTATCGCGGCCCTGTGTTGTGCAGATTGGGGACTCTGGCGGACCTTCACCATGAATCTCGAGCGGTGTGTCGTCTATGCACGGGACCATCAGGGTGACGATGCACCGACGATTTTTCGCGAGGTGAATGCCCTGAAAACGTTCTTAGATGCTGCACCAAAAACCTTGGGGTTCAAGACACGTGCGCTCGTCGGAGACAAGGTACGCTGGTACGAACTGCCCGAAGAAGTCGAGCGCTGACCCCACCGCTCATCATCCCGTCTCATGGCCGGCTATGGTATACTTGGCGCATACGACTGGGGTTTGTGGAGAATCAGAGGCCTATGTTCAGCAAGATATTGATCGCGAACCGTGGTGAGATTGCCGTGCGTATTGTGCGTGCCTGTCATGAACTCGGGATTCGCGCCGTCGTCGCCTACAGTGAAGCAGACCGCTATTCGTTGGCCGTTCGTACCGCCGACGAAGCCGTATGCATCGGGCCAGCCCCCTCACCTCGGTCATATCTGAATCAATCTGCCCTTATTTCGGCGGCGCTCATCACCGGCTGCGAAGCGATACACCCGGGCTATGGCTTCTTGTCCGAGAACGCCTACTTTGCCGAAATCTGCGCCAAATATGGGATTACCTTCATCGGGCCCAGCCCCGATGCCATCCGCCTGATGGGAGACAAAGTCGAAGGTCGTAACACCATGCGTGCCGCAGGTGTTCCCATCGTCCCTGGCTCGGATGGTGAACTACAATCGCTCGAAGAAGCGGTCGAACTGGCCAACACGATGGGCTACCCCGTCCTCCTCAAACCGGCTGGTGGTGGCGGTGGTCGCGGGATGCGCGTTGCCAACGACGAAGCAGAATTGAATCGCTTTTATATGACCGCCAAAAGCGAAGCAGAGGCTGCCTTCGGCAATGGTGCGTTGTTGCTCGAAAAGTACTTGCCCAAAGTACGTCACGTCGAAATCCAAGTGCTTGCAGATAGCCACGGTCATGCCATTCACCTCGGTGAACGCGATTGCTCCTCGCAGCGCCGCCACCAGAAAATCGTCGAAGAAGCACCATCACCGGCGGTCAGCCCTGAGCTCCGCGCTCGCATGGGAGAAGCAGCGCTCAAAGGTGTTCGAGCTATCAATTATGTCAACGCAGGCACCATGGAATTCTTGCTCGACCCAGACGGCAACTTCTACTTCATCGAAATGAACACCCGTATCCAAGTCGAGCATCCCGTCACCGAGCTCGTGACGGGCATCGATTTGGTCCGCTGGCAGCTCCGCATCGCGTCGGGTGAGCACCTCACGGTCCAGCAGAGTGATGTCCAAATCCGTGGCCATGCCATCGAATGCAGGGTCAACGCCGAGGACCCCGAGCGCGACTTCATGCCCTCTGTCGGCGAAATCCAATATTACTTGCCGCCTGGTGGCCCTGGCGTGCGTGTGGATTCACACCTGTACCCAGGCTACATGGTTCCAGGGAATTACGACTCACTATTGGCGAAAATGCTCGTCTGGGCGCCCAATCGCGAAGAATCGATTGCCCGCATGAAGCGCGCCCTGAACGAAACCGTCATTCACGGTGTCAAGACGACCATTCCGTTCCAATTGGCACTTTTGGACGACGAAGTGTTTGTCGAAGGTGATATGTCTACCCGCTACGTCGCCGAAATCATGACCAAATGGTTGGCCAGTAAAGCCACGTAAATTAATCGAAGCGCCCGGGTCGTCGTGCGACGACCCGGTTTTCTTTTTTCACGACGTTTCACGGGATACGACACAACCTGCATGTACTGTACACCTGAGGTGCGAGTATGTGCGGTATGATTGTGCAACACAAGAAACACGAATCCGTCTTTTCGTTTCTTGGTATGGTCGGTGCATCCGCTGCATTGTCAGAAAGGTAGTTCACCATGAATGTCAACCAAAAAGTCATTGTTGTCACCGGTGCAGGGAATGGCATGGGCCGCGAAGCGACCCTCGAACTCGCCCGTCGTGGCGCCACCATTGCAGCTATCGACATCGATCAACATGCCCTCGCCGAAACCGTGGCGCTTGCCGCACACAATGGTTCACGTATCAGCACCCACCTGGTCGACATCACCAATCTAGAACAAGTCACTGCGCTGCCCGAGGCGGTTATTGCACGGCATGGCGCTGTGGATGGGCTAATCAATGTCGCGGGGATCATCCATAAGTTCCGTAAAGTAAACGATCTGAGCTACGACGAGATACATCGTGTGATGAACGTGAATTACTTCGGCACCGTCCATATGGTCAAGGAGTTCTTGCCACATCTGCTGAAACGCCCTGAAGCACAAATCCTCAACATTTCGAGCATGGGTGGGTACCTACCGGTTCCGGGGCAGACAATCTATTGTTCGTCGAAAGCAGCCATCAAACTCTTTAGTGAAGGGCTGCGGGCAGAATTAGCCGGTACGCGCGTGGGCGTCAGCGTGCTGTTCCCTGGTGCAATTGCCACAAATATCTCGGTAAATTCTGGGGCAATGACCGCTGCCGAAGCAACCGCGCTGAGTGCACAGAGTGCAGCAGTGAAAACGACCCCTGCAGATATCGCTGGCAAATTAATCGTCGGCGCGTTTGAAGGGAATCCATTCCATGCGTTTGTTGGTTCAGATGCCAAACTCATGTACTGGTGGGGGCGCCTCTTGCCCGAAGGCGCAGCCAAAATGATTCAACAGCAAATGGCAAGTTTGCTGAAATAGTTCGAGATACTGCTGGCTCCATCCCCGCGATGCATCGCGCATTGCGGGGATGTTCTACATCCAAACGTGCATTACATGCGTAGGGTATGTAGAACATGGTATTGAAAGGAATCCTGTCGTGGCCAAAATTATCTCACCGACAGTCGAGTGGAACAATGTCCTCGCACAGACAAAAGCACTGGTACCAGAAGCGTTTAGTAGCGATGGCCGTGTGCTAAACCTCATCGAAGGAGCTTGGGGTCACCCTGGCAACGGCAAAGTCGTTATTTCGCCCATCGATGGCACCCAGCTGGGCAGCCTACCGATGATTGATTTGGACGAAGCCAAGCGCGCCGTCAAATACTGTGCACTCGAATTCAAATCCTGGTCCAAAGTATCTCTCGATCAACGCAAACAAAAGGTTTCTGATACGCTGGCAGCCCTCAAACAACATCGCGATCTAATCGGCCGTCTGTTGATGTGGGAAATAGGCAAACCATATGCAACCGCTATGACCGACGTCGACCGCTGTATTAGTGGTGTCGAATGGTACGTCGAACAAATCGATTCACAGATGGCAGGACGTACTCCGCTCGGCGTGATTTCGAATATCGCTTCGTGGAACTACCCACTGTCGGTGTTGGTACATTCCATGCTCGTTCAGGTGCTGGCAGGGAATTCTGTCATCGCAAAAACACCGACGGACGGTGGTCTGTATGCACTGACAGTCTCGTTGGCACTCGCTCGTCGTTGTGGCTTGCCGGTGTCACTGGTGAGTGGTTCGGGCGGTCAACTCAGCGAAGCGTTGGTACGCAATCATGATGTCGACTGCTTGGCATTTGTCGGTGGCAAAAGCAACGGCCGCGACATTGCCGCGTCATTGTACGACCGTGACAAACGCTACATGCTCGAAATGGAAGGCGTCAACGTCTACGGTATCTGGGAATACTCGAACTGGGACGATTTGGCATCACAAATCAAAAAAGGGTACGACTACGGCAAACAGCGCTGCACCGCGTACGTGCGCTTTGCGGTACAGCGACAACTCTTCCCCAAGTTCCTCGAGATGTACATCCCCGTCCTCAAATCCATCAAATACGGCAATCCGACGCTGGTCGACCACGCCGACGATCCGTTGCCATCCCTCGACTTCGGTCCACTCATCAACTCCCGCAAGGTCGAAGAGTTGCGCGTGATGAAGTCCGAAGCCATCTCGCTCGGCGCCTTGGGACTCTTCGAAGCAAGTATTGACGAATCGTTGTTCCTGCCCGGTCAAGACACCTCGGCGTACTTCGGACCAAACTCCGTCTTGAACGTGCCGCGTGCTGCGAAATTGCATCACAACGAGCCGTTCGGACCACTCGATACTGTCGTTATCGTAGATCGCGTCGAGGAACTCGTCGCCGAGATGAACATTTCGAACGGATCACTGGTTTCGTCGTTGGCCACCGACGACGACCGTGTCGCCAAGGAAATCTCCGGTGATTTGCGTTCTTACAAGGTCGGTCACAACAAAATTCGCTCCCGTGGCGACCGCGACGAGACTTTTGGTGGTATCGGCAATTCCTGGAAGGGTTGCTTCGTCGGCGGCAAGTACCTCGTCCACTCCGTCACCGTCGGTCAGCCGGGTGAGCGATTGGTCGGTAACTTCCCCGATTACACCCTGCTTCCCGAAGTCAGGTAATTCTCTTCCCCATACAAATGCCCCCCGAAGCGATATGCTTCAGGGGGCATTTTTGTGGTTTTGTTACTGACTGATGATGATTTCGCGCAGGTGGATATTGACAACCACATCCTCGGGAACATCTTGTTCATAGAACGACACAGACATCCCCGTCATCGCCGTCACCTGCGCCAAGTCGAACGTCACTACCTGGTCAGAATCTGCACCAGGGAAGCTTTGTTCAAATGATTCCGTCCCAGCGGCACTTTTTACCTTGAGAATGGCAACGAAGTTCTTCATCCCGGCCATTTTAAACGTCAGTGACTTGGTCGGGATTGCTTCAGCGAACACCAACCCTACAACGAAGGGATTTTGGTTTGCTCCACGAATC
>JBJONV010000069.1:0-32940 GCA_046051665.1 Chloroflexota bacterium | reverse complement strand
CCGATAGGTGGAATCGAACCACCGACCTAACGATTATGAGTCGTTCGCTCTAACCGCTGAGCTATATCGGCATCGAAGCAACGTTGTGAAGTATAGCAGTTCCCACCGGGCGTTGTCAAACCGAGAATAAGAATGGGACAGAGGATACTACGATGCACCCAAGCGTACTCCGTGATCTCTATTGGGCAGGAAGAATCAAATACCTGACCATCGCCGTTATCATTGTGGCAATCGGATTGGCACGCCTTGGCGTGTGGCAGTACAGTCGTCACATCGAACGCGCAGGTATCAATCTGCGTATCAACAGCGCGTTAGCAATGCAACCGGTTGCGCTTGCCGAACTGCTCGCCATGCCAGAAGCCCAACGCGAATACCGGCCGCTGACCATCACGGGCACATACGAGCCAGCGCAAGTGTTGTGGCGGAACCGGGTCTACAAGGGCGGCACCGGGTATCACATCCTTAGCGTCTTGCGGACGGAAGACGGTGCGGCTGTGCTCGTCAATCGTGGCTGGATCCCCTACGAAGCCGGCGTCGGTGACGGCTGGCAGAAGGCATTTGCTGTTCCTGATGGAGTTCAAACGATAACGGCAGTTTGGCGTGTCGATCAAGATGTCCGTGCGAATACGCCCGAAGCAAATACCGCCAAATGGTTCACTATCGACACCGCCGCCATTGGTACCGCACTCGGTATTCCACTGGTCCCCGGTTTTGCCCAAATCCAACCAGTCGATGCCAATCACCCACCCGAACGACTCCCCTACCCTGCATTGACCACCGATATGGGGATGGGTTCGCACCTCGGGTATAGCATTCAGTGGTTTGCGTTTATGGTCATTCTGCTAGTTGGTTATACGATTGTGCTGGCACGGCGTCGCAGACAGCAACAGACGTATGCACCCGACATCGTCGGCTAATACGTTTTCGCTCGGTGTGTGACTGCGAACAGTCGCACTCCTCTGCATCCTCATGCGTTGTTTCAGACGCTGTCGTTCAAAAAAAACACCCCACGTGACCTGCATGGTCGCGTGGGGTGTGTGGTGTGGGACTAGTAGGTAATCTGGGTGTAGATTGCCCGATTGGCCAATTTGCTTCGACCAGCCAGGAATGCTAACTCGATGAGAAAAGCTGACTCGACGACCACCCCGCCGGCGCGTTCGACTAGCTCACAGGCTGCGGCAATGGTGCCACCCGTGGCCAAGAGGTCATCGATGACGACGACGCGTGCACCGGGTTTGAAGGCGTCTTTATGAATTTCGAGGGTGGCGGTACCGTATTCGAGAGCGTACTCGACCTGGTAGGTGTCGGCTGGCAGTTTGCCGATTTTGCGTACAGGGACCAGTCCGATGCCCAATGCATAGGCAAGCGGCGCTCCAAAAATAAACCCACGCGATTCAATCGCCACGACGGCATCAATCTGCATATGTTTGTAGCGCTCGACAAAAACGTCGATTGCTTGATGCAGGGCAGGACCGTTGCGCAAGAGGGTAGTGATGTCTTTGAATTGAATACCAGGGATGGGGAAGTCGGGGACATTGCGAATATGCGCTTCGAGTGGTGACGTCATGGGAGTAGCGTTCCTTCGACTAGGCTACGGAGCTGCGAATCGGCATTGGTAACGGCATCTGTTGGACTAACGACCCCCGCGAGTACCTGACCAACGGCGGTCTGCAAGACACGTTGTACATCATACCTTAGCATCAGCGGCGATGCCGCGACTGCATGCGTCGCCGCCGCGTGGATTCCCGCAACGACCGGCAGATTGGTTGTGTCGACGGTTCGATTTGCCGGTTGGAATCCATTTGCGGCCAAGGTAGCTTGGTGTTCGGTACTAAGCATCGCATCTATGAGGACTTGTGCCGCACGGACTTCACGAGCGGCCAGGCGTCGATTGAGGACAAGTGCCGTACTGGTGATGACGGGTGCAGGAGCAGCAGTGGCACCGGTATGACGTGGTAGCGCGGCGACACCGAGTGCATCACCCCAGACGCGCTGATACGTCGAGCGTTGGGCCGATGAATCGATGACCATGGCCAACTGGCCGGCACCGACCGTACGTTCGATTCCAAAAATGCCATTCAGACGGGTGAGCACATCGGGGTCTGCATTGAGTGTCGTCAACCAGGTCAACCAGCGTTCGGCGCCGGTACGACCACTTGTGCCTATCACGACCTGATTGTTTGTATCGAATACCGCACCGTCAAACCCGCTCAAGTATCCGCCGAATGTATCGACCGTGATGTCAGCCCCGAGTCCCCAATCGGGCGGGTTGTGGAGCGAACGTGCCATCACAATCAGATCGTCGGTCGTCTGCGGCGCTTGCAGAATGGACTTGCTGTTGTAGAACAAAACCGGCAGTGCATATGTGAGCGGCACACCATACCAGCCAGTTTTGCCAACGGCATCGGTGTAGCGGGTCGTATCGCGTACGGGTTGCGTGATTGCATCACTGCGTGGGGCTGCCACGATTGCATCGAGTTGGAGCGATAAGCCGCGTTCAGCGAGTGCGATTGCTTGGCTATTGTTCACCACGACGAGGTGCGGTCCTTTGCCACCGGACCAGGCAGCACTCACATCGGTGAGCATGCTGCTCATCGGGATGCGCTGTATCACCACGGTAAAACCGTTGGACGCAGCAATTGATTGCATGATGTTGGTATAGAGGAACTCGTCGCTGCCGCCCATGGCGTGCCAGACGACGAGCGTTGTCATATTTGCCGGTGCCTCTGGCGTCGCAGTGGCGAGCGGTGCAGGCGCAACCGCGGCACACGCTGCCAGCGATACTGCGCACATCCAGATCAGCCACCAGCGACGCAGCAGCATGACTTATACCTCGAACCGGGCGCGTGGAATCAGTGCTGGTGCATCCATGCTATCGGTGATATAGGCGTAATCTGCGGTTGGATTGGTGCTCATGGCGAAGTGACGACCCTGAGCATCCATGGCGACCATGTTCATGTTGATTTTGTCCTTGGGCATCCCCAGGGCCAACATGTCGGCAAAGGCACTCCGGACTGCTTCTTCGACACTCATGCCAAAGCGCATGTTCATCACGGTCGTGCGAGCCAAGCTGGTGCGAATGGCGATCTCGCCCAAGCCGGTGCAGGCTGCGCCGCCGTAGCGGTTGTCGCAATAATTGCCGGCGCCGATAATCGGCGAATCACCCAAACGCCCTGGGTACTTCCAGGCCCAGCCACTGGTGGTCACCGACGACGCCATGTCGCCGTGGCCGTCGATGGCGATGAAGTTCACCGTGCCGGCGACCTTCTGGGGGTCCGTCGCCAATGCACTCGCTTGGCTGATAAGTGCTTTGATGTTGGCTAAGCCATCACTGGCCCATTCTGGACCGAATTTACCGGCCAGACCGTCTTTCCAGGTCTTTTCGGCTTCCGGGCTGAGGAGATTTTCGACCGAAAATCCCTTTTCTTTGGCAAACATCTCGGCGCCTTCACCGACAAGCATGACGTGATGGAGTTCTTCCATCACTTTGCGGGCGACGCTAATCGGATGGCGGTAGCCCTTGATTGCGCCGACACAGCCCGCGCGCAGGAACTTCCCGTCCATGATCGATGCATCGAGTTCGACCACACCCAACACATTGGGGTAGCCGCCGTAGCCGACAGAATTATCGAGGGGGTTGTCTTCGACTGGCCAGCAGCACGATTCGACGGCTTCGATGGCGCTACCACCCTTTTTGAGGATATCCATTCCTTGCTTCAGGCCGATGTCACCATTTGCACTTGCGATGATAATCACGTCTCGATCCTCTCTGATGTGACGAGTCTATGCTTGATATTGGGCAAAGAGCACGACGGCGTTTTGCCCACCAAAGCCAAAAGCGTTGACCATCGCTGTCCGGACCCGGGTTTGTCGGGCAACGTTGGGGACGTAGTCGAGGTCACAGGCCGGGTCCGGGGTGTCCAGCCCCATGGTCGGTGGCACGATTTGGTTTTGGATGCTCTTGACCGCAGCTACCGCAGCCAATGCACCGGCAGCCCCGGCGGTATGCCCCAACATCGATTTAATACCGCTGATAGCGATATGCGGGGCGTGTGCACCAAAGGCGGTATGGATGGCTGTCGTCTCGGCGCTGTCGTTCATACTGGTCGCCGTTGCGTGTGCGCTGATATGGTCGATGTCGACTGGGGAAAGTTCAGCATCTTCCATGGCACGGGTCATCGCCAACGCAGCATATTTGCCACCAGGAGCGGGTGCGGTCAGATGGAATGCGTCTTCAGTGGCGCCAAAACCCACGAGTTCAGCGTAGATACGGGCTCCACGCGCCAACGCATGGTCGAGTTGTTCCAGGATGAGGACGCCGCAGCCTTCGCCGCCTGCAGTTCCTTTGCGATTGAGGTCAAATGGTTTGACGGCCCGGCTCGGGTCATCACCTGCGGGGGCTATTGCGCCGATGACGCCAAAGGCCATGGCGTTGAGGGCAGTCACCCCTGCATCGCTTCCACCCGCGACTGCGATGGTCGCATCACCCCGTTGGACCATCCTGAATGCTTCACCGATTGCATAGGTACCGGTTGCACACGCCATCACCGGCGTCGTGTTTGGGCCATGCAAATCGTGGGCAATGGCCACATGGCACGAGCCCATGTTGTAGATGAAGGTCGGCAAATAGAGCGCATCGACGCGCTTATGGGCGCGTGCCTCAAAACTGAGCGTCTGTTGTTCGACTTCGGCAGTACCGCCTAATGATGTACCGATAACGACACCGACGCGAGTACGATCGATCGACTCCATATCGAGGCCACTATCCGTCAGTGCTTCCCCTGCAGCGGCAAGGGCAAATTGCGCAAAGCGCGCCGTCCGTTTTGCGGTTTTGGGGTCCATGTAGCGTTGCGGATCGAAGTCTTTGACCTCGGCCGTGATTTGGTATGGAATATCGGTATGGTCATAACGCGTCGCCAAGGCAACTCCCGAGCGCCCGTTGAGTAACCCTTCCCAAAACGACGCCACGTCATTGCCAATGGGGCTCAGGGCACCCAGCCCTGTCACGACGACGCGGTGTTGTATATGACGCGGCATAGATGCACCTATAGATCAATGAATGTATGGATATTGTATATGAATGCAGGTGCTTGTATACCAATCGGGTCAATGGGTCGCGAAGTGTGGGTTTTCGTAGACAAAACGACGATGGGTGCGGAGCGTGCGACATGTATCGTACGGAAAACGACGCATCGGTAGAAGCAGCAACCGTTTTGTGCAAAAAAACACCCTACGCTCGTCTGCAGACGAGCGTAGGGTGTAAGGGGTAATTAGGCAGTAATGATGACTGCATGGCGTCCATCGGCACGGCGATAGATGACCCGGACCTGATGTTCGTGATCGCGGTACACAAAAAACGCATGGCCGAGGAGTTCCATCTGCTCGAGGGCTTCTTCGTCGTGCATCGGTTTAATCTGGAATGCTTTGGTCCGCACAATCGCAGGAGTAAGCTCAGACTGGAGTGGTGCAACCTCGGCGGCACTAGGAGAGGTCGCGTGCCGTTGCGCATTACGCCAATGTCGTCCTTTGTAGCGTTCTATCTGTTTGCGCACGGCGTGCAACGCAGCGTCGAGTGCCGACAGCAATTCGTTGGCTTTTTCTTCGGCCCGGAGCAACACCCCGTGTTCGCCGGCGATGGTCAGTTGCACCCGGTGGCGCTTGTCCTTTTGGCTGACGTCCACGGTGACAGTCTGGATGGGGTTCAAGTAGCGGGTCAGGACAGCGAGTTTTTCTTCAATGCGGCTACGAGTTTCGGAGCTGAGACGACCATGTTGACTGCGCACAACAAGTTCCATAACGCCTCCTTGTACGGTGTACCCTGGGGGAGGGTACTGGGTGGCCAGGGGAGCCTCCCAAACCTTTCGGTTGCCGCAATAGTAGCACCGCACATCCTGCAATTCAATACTTTTTTGCAGAGAATGTTGTGAACAAATGCTGAAGAAGTTCTCATCGAGTGATGAAGAGCACTTTGCTATACTACCCACGTTAATCAGAGGAGGATGTGATGCGCTATCTCGACAATCAAGACGTGACCGATGCCATCCAGAACTTATCCCTCGAAGAATATGCCATCCGCAATTTGTTGGGTGACGAAGATATTCTCTATTTTTATATCAACGCATCGGCGATTATCATTGGGCGCAACCAAAATACCAGCGAAGAAATCGCTACTGACGTCGTTGCAGCGAAGGGTATCCAAGTGGTCCGGCGCGTCTCCGGCGGTGGTGCGGTGTATCATGACCAAGGGAATCTCAATTTTAGCTTCATGACGCGCCAAGTCAATGAGCGCTTTAATCGCTACGATACTTTTAATGGACCCGTATTGGCGGTCCTGCATGATATGGGCATTCCCGCGGAACTCAGTGGGCGGAATGATATCCTGGTCGAAGGACGCAAAATCTCGGGCAATGCCCAATTTGCTGCCTCAGACCGGATGCTGAGTCATGGCACATTGCTGGTCGATTCGGACCTCGATGCCGTTACTGCTGCACTCCGCCCCAAACCAGGTAAAGTCGAGTCCAAAGGGGTCAAATCGATCCGCAGTCGTGTGGCCAACATCAACGAATTCCTCAGTACCCCGATTACCGCGGTCGAATTACGCGAGCGCATTATTGCCAAAATCTATGGAACATCCAATCGTTCGGACATTCCCTCTGTCGTACTCAGCGCTGCTGACCGACAGGGTGTTGCCGCCATGCGCGCGAGCCGATACGACAATTGGGAGTGGAACTACGGTCGCAACCCGGCGGCCAATGTGCAGCGGAGCCATCGTTTCCCCGCCGGCGAAGTCGATGTCCGCCTCGACATCCAAAACAATCACATCGCAGGCGCAGCCATCTACGGCGATTTCATGGGGCAGCGCGATGTGGCGGAACTGGCTGCGCTCCTCGTCGGCGCAGAGTACAGCCACGCAGGCGTTTCGACGGCGTTGCACGGCGTCGATGTCGGGATCTATGTCGCAAATGTCACTCTGGCAGATCTCTTGGGGCTGATTGCACCATAAGGACAACCGGTGTATGAGAACACGCCTGGATTTTTCACCAAACATTTATCATCCAAATCAATGATATTTGGTACTGTAGAAGTATCAGGAAAAAAATCATACGAAACCCGTCGGTGGAGTTCATCTGATGAAGAAATTTCACGTCATACTTGCCATTGTGAGTGTCCTCGGCTTCGGTCTTGTGCCCGCACATGCTGCTCCCGAGCATCAGCTGAGCCCAGCAGCCCCGACGGAAGCGCAGTTGCCCTGCACGATACGTGGCAGCGTACGCAATGATGTCTTGCGGGGGACCGCCGGCAATGATGTCATCTGCGGCTTGGCAGGGGCAGACGTTATCTATGGGAACGGCGGTAACGACGTCATCTATGGTGGTGCAGGCAACGACACGATCGATGGTGGCAACGGTAATGATCGTATTGATGGTGACGGTGGCAATGACCGCATGACCGGGGGTATGGGTGACGACGTCCTCGGCGGCGATACGGGCAACGATGTCATCAATGCAGGGGCAGGTGATGACGTGCTCCAAGGTGATTCCGGATCTGACCAGCTTAATGCAGGCGTCGGTGATGATTCACTCAGCGGTGGGAGCGAACGTGATATCTTGCAGCCTGGGAGCGGTGATAACCAGTGTGCTGTCGACACTGCCGATGTGACTGTCGGTCCATGCAGACGTGACACGGTTGTGCCGGTGTTTGCCCCGATGGTATTGGAACGCGCTGTTACTGCAGGCGAGACGCTCACAATCGAGTATGAGCTTACCGATGAATCGCCGATTGCCATGTCTTGGGGCTTTCTCGGGGGGAGCTCTGGATGGGTAACCGAGTGGTGCGGCTTCCCAGTGATGGCGACTGCAGTCAATCAAACCACAGCTGTTGATTCAGGCCAAATCAGCTCACGCTTTCGTCTTTCGTGCCCGGTTCCTGCAACTGCGCCCAATGGCGAATACCTTCTCGACATAAACGCCATCGATGTGTTTGGGAATTACGCAACCGCACAGCGCATCATTCTCACGGTGCAAAATGGGTCGACAGATGTCACTGCGCCGACCGTCTCAGAGGTTGCGTTTTCGACTGATTCAGTCTCGTTGGAAGAACCATTTACGGTGACGTTGCGCCTCGATGACGAGACGGAAATCGCCGGATCCTACGTCTATTTGGCACACGAAGGCTATCGGTTTGCAGACAATACTGGCCGTGGCTACATGGTGTATAACACGCCAGAGTTGACACCAATTGCAGTCAGTAGCGGTGCAGCGCAACAGCATACGCAACGCATCGAATTTGTGCCAACGGCACCTGCAGGGGTCTACACGGTGTGGGTCAGCGTGCGCGACACGCTGGGCAACCGCAGCTTTATCCAAACCAGCACAACCATCGAACTCCGATAGATTCAGCTCATGGTGTATTCTTCCCCGTGCACACAGACGGAAATGCGTTCTAAATTCGTTCTGTATGGGCTCTGAAACACCACTTTCACTATTCGTGAGAAGTGGGTTTTCTCTTACAGGCAAATCTTCTCGTGCAAGGAAAGGAACATAGATATGAGCATGCGTACAAGTATCATGTGGCTTCGGACAGCGTGCGTCGTGACGATTGTCACCGGGATCATGTGCGCACTGGCCAGTTATCCGGCAACTGCAGGTGCCTGGCTCTTCTTATTTGATCTGCTCTCGTGGCCATTAAACGGGGATCCTGCGTTTTTTGCTACAGACACCCGTGCAGTCAATGCAGTATTGGGTGGGACAATGGTGGGCTGGGGTGTCCTGATGTTTCTGCTTGCAACGCCAGACCATGTGACCCGTAATTCTGCGTTACCGCGTATGCTATTGCTGGCGTTGGGTGCATGGTTTGTGGTCGATAACGTCGGCTCTTGGATGGCCGAGCTCCCCGGCAACATCGTTTTGAATGTTGCATTCATGACACTCTTTGTGCCGCCACTGGTTGCAATTCAGCGGCGATTGCAGAGCGGGGCGTAGTGTGGACAACCAAACCACTATTGGAATCCCATGGTGCCCGAACTGACGGTCACATGCGTTGCTGCATAGATTTTGTTGTAGACGCATGAGCTTCGCAGTGCACACAAATGGTTACCCATGCACATGTATAAGAACCTTGGTGACGTTGCGCCTCGATGACGAGACGGAAATCGCCGGATCCTACGTCTATGTGGCACACGAAGGCTATCGGTTTGCAGACAATACTGGCCGTGGCTACATCGTCTGCAACACGCCTGAGTTGACACCAATTGCAGTCAGTAGCGGTGCAGCGCAACAGCATACGCAACGCATCGAATTTGTGCCAACGGCACCTGCAGGGGTCTACACGGTGTGGGTCAGTGTGCGCGACACGCTGGGCAACCGCAGCTTCATCCAAACCAGCACAACCATCGAACTCCGATAACGCATCGGGTCTTCCGCCACGACCACCGTAGCCGGTGGTCGTGGTTTTTTGTTCGTTTTTTAGGGTGGCAAGCATCTGGCGTACTTTCAGAAGAGATACCGATGACAAGTACAATACGCCGTACACGCTGAGCGGTGTGAATAGTGCTGCTCCTGTCCAAGAAAGTACTGAGATTTGTACAACGTACCTGTGCGCAAGCGTTTGCACACCGCCATACTCCTGATTCTGTTTCTGCTGTTTGCCTGGCAAGTGGTGGCGCTGGGCTACCCTGTCGAGCACGGAATGTGTTTGACGCCTGGTATGACGCCTGCACAACGTGCAGCCCAACGGCAACTGTCGGTTGCGGACTACACGGTGCTTTTTGAAGTCACCACCATCGACGCTGCCACGTACTGCACCCTTTCGGATGAAGCAATAGCAGCAATGATGCGCGATGCATATGCGATGCATGACGCAGAACGCCGCAGTGGCGCTGGTGGCTTATGGTTACGCATTGAGCATTGGTTTGGCAGAGTTGCGGCGCGGCTCGGAGGATTTTAGCAATTTATCGGTGTTGTTTGCGATACATCTGAGCACATAGTGCGCATTCGCTAAGGTTCAACTTCATTGCCAAAACCAAAGGATTCAGGGCGTTTTGCTATACTGAGGCAATTAACGTGAATAAAACCAGTATCAAAGAGGTTGTTGTGTCACAAAAACTCCCTGCAGGTCGCACGTTCGGGGGGTACCTCCGCCGGACTGCCCCGGTATTTCTCTTTATCTGTTCGTTGGCTGTCGGCACGGGTGGATTGTCTCTGGTCATTTCCATGCAGCAGGGATCAGCTGCAATTACTGCATCCGGGTGCATCAACGAATCCATGAACACGACCGAACGAGCTGCAGTCAAGCAACTCAGCGCTGTCGAATACACATTGGTAATGGATCAGTTCCCCATCGATGCAATCGAATACTGCCGCCTCGAACCGACCACATTGCGCAAAGCAGTTGCCGTCGCACGCAAAAAAGAACGCCAAGCCGCAATACGTGCCCAGGCAGGCATCTGGCAACGCATCGAATACACCGCAGAGTCGTTGCTCGGCGAGTCTGAATCCGAGGAAGAGGCTGAGGGCGAGGCCGTTGCACCAGATCCTGAATACTTCCGGTTGCGCTATATCAACGAAAACGGCATCGTCCCGGAAGGTGCAGTAGCAGCAGCCCGTGCGCACATCTACGCCATGCGTGCAGCAGATAGCGGTCGTGCTGCCGGCATCAACAAAACAAGTTGGACATCGTTAGGGCCAGGCAATATTGGTGGCCGCGTCCGTGCCCTCGCCATTCATCCGACAAACACTTCCATCCTGTATGCAGGAGGTGTCGCTGGTGGCGTCTGGAAGAGTACCAATGCAGGTGTCACGTGGCGTAATCTCAACGACTTCCTGAGTAATATGGCGGTGACTACCATAGCCCTCGATCCCAATAATGCAAACGTCATCTATGCCGGTACTGGTGAGGGCTTTCAAAACTCTGATGCGACCCGTGGAGACGGCATAATGGTTTCGCGCGATGCTGGTGTCACCTGGAGCCAAATCGCATCGACGACTGATGCCAAGTTTGACTACGTCAATAAAATCCTCCCCGTCAAAGTAGGGACCAAAACCGTGTTGTTCGTGGCGACCACAAGCGGAATCGCCAAAAGCACGAACGGCGGAACGTCATGGACGTGGTGGAGTGACAGTGTCGGTACCCGCTACAAGAACTACTACGACATCGAAGTACTGGCTGCAGATCCGACCAAAATGCTGGTGAGTGGGTACGGTAAAGTCTGGTTGAGTACGAATTCAGGGACGAGTTGGAAGGCTGCGACAGGGTTGCCTGCTACCGGGAAAGCAATTGAACTCGCCTGGTCAAAATCGGCTCCGACAATTGTCTATGCGTCGGTCGACATTTCGTCTGGTGCTATCTATAAAAGTACGAACGGGGGCGTCAGTTTTGCACTGGTAAGTACGCCCAAAGCCCTCGAGACGCAAGGC
This sequence comes from Chloroflexota bacterium, assembly GCA_046051665.1. Taxonomy (GTDB): domain Bacteria; phylum Chloroflexota; class Chloroflexia; order Chloroflexales; family Roseiflexaceae; genus UBA965. The sequence goes on along the minus strand of JBJONV010000069.1, from coordinate 21,526 downwards.
TGGTATGGCAACACACTCTGGGTAGATCCCACCAATCCCAATTATCTCATCGTGGGCGGGGTCGACTTGTTTCGGAGCAGTAACGCAGGGAAAACGTTTAGCCGTATCAGCGATTGGAGTGCATCGCCCGTATCGGCACACGCTGATCATCACATCATTGTCGCTGACCCAAAGTTCAACGGAACTACAAACAAAAAACTCTACTTCGGCAACGACGGTGGTGTCTATCGTGCGACCAACTACCAGACGGTGGCAAAATATAGTGGTTGGACCGAACTCAACAACAAACTGGGCATCACGCAGTTCTTTTCTATCCGTGGTAATGCGACGAGTGGTCAAATTGTCGGCGGTACCCAAGATAATGGGAATTTGGCCAGCACTATCGGTGCTACTGAATCATGGACTGACTTCACCGGGGGTGATGGAGCATATGTCGCGATGGACCCGGTAGACTCTACAACAGTCTATACCGAGTACGTGTATCTGGGCTATTTGTCGCGCTGTACTAATGGTGATTACTATTCCTGCGTCGATTTGACCGGTTTGAAGAGTGATGGAACGTGGAAGAGCGCACCATACACCCTCGGCGATGCCCGCGACGAGACAGCACTCTTCATTGCACCATTCACGTTGGACCCAAATGATGCCGACACCCTCCTCGCTGGCGGTGCGTCGCTCTGGCGCAGTACGGACATCAAAGCGCCAGTTACGGACTCCACGGGACCCCGCTGGGAAGAAATCAAAAGCCCCACGGGGAGTGACTATTATGACAGCATCAGTGCCATTGCAGTTGCACCTGGGCATTCGGAGCAAATATGGGTTGGGAATGCGAGCGGTGGCGTCTGGAAGACAACGAATGGCACCGCTGCTGCATCCAGTGTAACCTGGAGCAATGTGGGTGCTTCCCTCCCGAATCGCTTTGTGACGTCGATTGTCGTCGATGCGAACAACACCGATACCGTCTACATCACATTTGGTGGTTTTGCAGCCGATAATCTCTGGAAGACGACTGATGGCGGCACCACATGGTCGGCGAATACCGGCAGCGGGGTATCTGCACTGCCTTCATTACCCATCTGGAGTGTTGCGGTACACCCCGTTCACGATACATGGGTCTATGCGGGGACCGATATGGGCATCTTCACCAGCGAAGACGGTGGCGCAACCTGGCAGACAGTCACAGACGGTCCTGCGAACGTCCCTGTTTTCGATTTGTCGTGGATGGGCAACACGCTCTTGGCCGGGACTCACGGCCGCGGTGCCTTTAAATCGGAGACGACGAATCCGTAAGAATTGAAGCCAGACGTAACCCATTCGAAGTGCCCACCTCTTGCACCCAGGAGGTGGGCTTTGTGAGCATGACAATCGTCGTCTTGGACAATTCCAACTATCGAGTGTTCTAGCAAAACAGTTGTAATATTAAGATTTTTGTGTAAAGATACGGCAACGGAACTTTCCCTTTTCTGGAGCGTCAGGAAAGAACAGTTCAGAAAAGGATTTCCACTATGCGTATGTTGCATGTCGTCCGAATCTTATCAATTGTTGTACTCACATTGACGGCATTCGTTGTACCTACAGCAGTGCTTGCGGCAGGTCCTCGCTGTACCATCACCGGCACCGCACGTGCCGATGTATTACGTGGTACCCCACGTGCCGATGTTATCTGTGGTTTGGGTGGGAACGATACGCTCGTCGGCGGCGATGGCAACGACACACTGCTTGGTGGTGATGGCAACGATACATTACAAGGCGGGAACGGCAACGATACCATCGATGGCAATTCTGGCAATGACAGCGCGACCGGCGGGGCCGGTAACGATGTGCTCAATGGGAGTGATGGTACCGATGTCCTGTCGGGTGATGTCGGCACCGACCGGTTGAACGGTGGGAACGGCAACGACACATTGAATGGCGGTACAGGAAATGATGTCGAAAACGGTGGCACCGGCAGTGATCGCCTCAATGGGGATTCGGGAAGCGACGACCTCAATGGAGAGTCCGGCACCGATATCCTCAACGGAGGCGCAGACGCAGATTCCCTCGACGGAGGAGCTGATAGCGATACCCTTTCGGGTGGTAGTGGTGACGATACGCTTGATGGGGGAAACGGTAACGATGCCCTGAACGGTGGGGATGACGCAGACACGTTGAATGGCAATGCCGGTACCGATGACCTCAATGGTGATGCGGGTGAAGACAGTCTTAACGGTGGAACCGAAGCAGATGCTCTCGACGGTGGTGCCGATGATGATACGCTCAATGGTGGTGCCGGCGACGATGCCGCAGATGGTGGCACGGGTGACGATGCAATCACTGGTGGAGACGGCACCGATACTATTTCAGGCGGTGCTGGCTCCGATAACATCGACGGTAATGCTGGTGATGATGTAATCAGCGGCGGGAGCGAGAACGACATTATCGATGGCAACACTGGTGCAGACACCATCACTGGTGATGCAGGGAACGACACCCTGAACGGGAACGAAGAAAACGACGCGGTCTCCGGCGGGACGGGTTCTGACAGTATCGATGGTGGTGGTGGCGATGATCATCTCGATGGAGGAGACGACGCCGACGAAATCGAAACAGGAGATGGCACGGATGCATGCTTCGGTGACAGCGATGACCATGTCTTTGGTGACTGTACCCCCGAAGAGTCGAGCATCGAAATCGAGGTCAAATCACTTCTGAACCCGACCTATGCTGCTGGTGCATCGCTGATACTCGAGTATGAAGTGTCTTCTGACAACGGTGTTGATTGGTCAGATGTTTTTGTGGCCGGTGAGGATGGTGCGACGGATTGGTGCGGGACTGGGCTTCCTGCCGTACTCGAAAACGAGGGCGAAACAATCCTCTACGGCATTACTTGTTCTGTGCCCGTCGATGCAGTAAACGGTAGTTACGCGGTATATATTGGTGCCGCTGATTTGACTGGGAACTGGTATCAAGTAGCAATTCCGTTCATCGTGGGAGGCGGGAGTAGTGACGCTGCAGCTCCGGCGATATCCGAGATTTCCGCTCCAACAACAGTGACACGCTCGCAGTCATTTGATGTTACCTACCGAGTCACAGACGCGAGCGGTGTAGCGAATCTTCCCGGTGGGATGCCATTCGCATTGGTGCGCTTGGTCCGAGCAGGATACGAGTTCGGTGACGACGACGATATTCGTTCGTGGTTTTCCCTCTCAGCGCCCGTATCGCGTGAGAGTGGCGACGAGATTGACGGCACCTATCGTCAGGGATTCCGTGGTAATAGCGACACGCGCCCCGGAATATACGAAGTCTGGTTGATCGCTCGCGATACCGTAGGGAACTTCACCTTTGCGAAAACCGACGCGATTCTGACGGTGACGCGCTAGACGGCGAAAAAGCGACCAGGCCACCTGTGGGAATCGGTGGCCTGGTCATTTGGGATTTGTAGACACGTTGAAGCGTTTTTTTCATCTGCTGGTGCTCCGTTACGAGTGGAGAAGAACACCATACACGCTAAAGAAAGAATCGGTTCTTTGCTATAATCGCATCAGTCATATAGCCAGTAAATGAGGTGTCTCATGACCGAACAGTTTGATGGGCTGTTGCAGTGGCGTTGTATCGGACCATTCCGTGGTGGTCGAGTCGTTACGGTGGCCGGTGATCCCAAAGACAATAACGTCTTTTACTTCGGTGCCTGCGCTGGTGGCGTGTGGAAGACCAACGACGCTGGTCAGTACTGGTTCAATGTCTCGGACGGCTTCTTCAAGACCTCCTCGGTCGGCGCGGTCGCTGTATCGGAATCCGACCCCAATGTGGTCTGGGCTGGTATGGGCGAAGCCACCATCCGTATCGACGTTTCGCACGGCGATGGCGTCTATCGTTCGACCGATGCCGGCGCTACTTGGAAGCACATGGGCTTGGCAGACACCCGCCATATCGCCAAAGTGCGCATCCACCCCACCAATCCCAATATCGTCTGGGTTGCTGCGTTTGGTCATGCCTTTGGCCCAAACAGCGAACGCGGCGTCTACAAAACCACGGACGGTGGCGAGACGTGGAAAAAAGTCCTCTACCGTGACGAAAACTCCGGTGCCATCGATTTGACCGTCGATGCCAACAACCCACGCATCCTCTATGCCACGACGTGGGAAGCACATCGCAAATTCTGGGACATCTCGTCTGGTGGTGCCGGTTCGGCGGTCTACCGCTCCAAAGACGGTGGCGACACGTGGGAAGATATCACCGCAAAGCCAGGGTTGCCGTCTGGTACCCTCGGCAAAATGGGCATTACCGCATCCCCAGCACAGCCTGGGCGTGTCTGGTGTCTTATCCAGCATGCAGAAGCATCGGGTATGTATCGTTCCGACGATTACGGCGAGACCTGGGTCCATGCGGCTGCCAACGACCTGCTCATCTCACGCGCGTGGTACTACACCCACGTCCATGCCGACACCCAAGACCCCGATACCGTGTACGTCAATTGTCTGTCACTGTGGAAGTCGACCGACGCAGGTGTCACGTACACCCAAATCGATACCCCACACGGTGACAACCACGATTTGTGGATTTCGCCCGTATATAACAAGCGCATGATCCAAGGGAACGACGGCGGAGCGAACATCAGCTTCAACACCGGCGCTACCTGGACCAGCATCTACAACCAGCCGACGTCACAGTACTACCACATCGGCGTCGATAACCGCACACCGTATCGTGTCTATGGTACCCAGCAAGACAACAGCTCGTTGGCCGTGCCGAGCCGCTCTGCCAGCACCTCGATCCCCTGGAGCGCTGTGAAAATTGCCGGTACCGGCGAGTCGGGTTACATCGTGGTCGATCCCAAAGACGACAACATCGTCTATGTCGGCGCCATTGGTTCTTCGTCGGGTGGCGGCAATTGTCTGCAACGGTACGACGAACGCACCCAGCAGATTCGTTTGGTTACCACGTGGCCTGAGTCGATGACGGGTGAAGGCGCAGTGAAGCACAAGTATCGCTTTGCCTGGACCTACCCCATCGTCTTTTCGCCACATGACCCAAACACCCTCTACTGTGCTGGTAACGTGGTCTTCAAGACGACCAACGAAGGCCAAAGCTGGACGCCGATTAGCCCAGATTTGACCCGCAACGATCCCTCCAAGCTTCAAGTAACCGGTGGCCCGATCGACCGTGACTCTGTCGGTGCCGAAGTCTACTGCACGGTCTTTTCGTTCACCGAATCACCACATCGTGCTGGTGAATTGTGGGCGGGATCAGACGATGGCCTGATCAATGTCTCACGCGATCACGGCAAAACCTGGACCAATGTGACGCCCAAGGAACTCCCCGAGTGGGCGATGGTCACGTCCATCGAAGTCTCGACGCACGACGCCAACACCATCACCTTCTCGGCTGCACGCCACAAGCACGACGACTATGCCCCATATATCTATCGTTCGACCGATAGCGGCAAAACCTGGAGCAAAGTGACCGCAGGCATCGGCGCAGATCATTTTGTGCGTATCGTCCGCGAAGACCCGGTCCGCAAGGATTTGCTCTTTGCCGGTACCGAAACGAACCTGTATGTCTCGTTTGATGGCGGCAAAGCCTGGGAATTGTTCCAGCTGAACTTGCCTGTCTGTCCTATCTATGACCTCATCATCAAAAACGGTGACCTGGTTGCCGGGACGCATGGTCGTGCCATGTGGATTTTGGATGATATTACGCCGCTCCGCCAGTACAATCCTGCCAACAAGCAAGCTGCAGCGCATCTGTTTGCACCACGGCCATCCGAGCGTATCTTGGCCGCTTTGTTCGAGGACGAGGACGGTGCTGGTGCTCCAGGCAAAAACTACATGGCCGGCTTGGGTGATGTCTGTGCCCACACCGCCAAAATCAACGACGAAGGCTTCGTCGAGCGCACCTTCCTCGATTCAGGGCTGAATCCGCCACGAGGTGCCATCATCACCTACTGGCTCAAAGAAGTTCCCAAGGAACCCATCCACTTGGCCTTCTACGACGCCAAAGGTACCCTCATCAACGAGTACTACAGCCGTCCTGCTGGCACAAAGGTCGAAAAGTCTGACGACAAACACGACCTACCCCGCGCCCGGGCCAAGCAAGGCTGGAATCGCTTCATCTGGGATATGCGCGTCAAGCCCTTGGCCAAAATCATCGGCAACGACCCAGTCGCAGGTGCTGTGGTCTATGGTCCGAAAGTGACCCCAGGGAACTACACCGTCAAACTCACCGTGGCCGGGCAGACCCACACCCAGCCGTTGACCATTGTGCGCGATTCCTTTGCTGATGCCAGCCAAGAGGATATGGACGCACAGTTCACCATGTTGATGCGCATCTACAATCGTATGGGTGATACCGTCGCTGCGATCAATCAGATGCGTGACTTGCGCGCCCAACTCGATGGCATGCAGAAGCGCCTGGCACGGAATCCGCAACACACCGAACTGGCCAAGGAAGCAGCTGCGTTGCGTGATCGCGTCCTCGAGCTCGAAAAGCAGCTCCAGATTCCAGACCTCAAACCAGGCTGGCCTGGCACCATGAACCATGGTACTAAGCTGCTCGCGAAACTGAGCGGAATCACGGATGCTGTCTCGGTGGGGAATTACCGTCCTACCGATCAGGCTGTCGAGGTCTTCAATTCTCTGGGCGAAGACATCGATGAAGTCTTCGGTTCGATCCATGCACTGACCAGTGGTGACATAGCGTCCTTCGCCAAAAAGGTTTCGGCCGCAGGCGTCGGGAACGTCATCGTCTAGGATTGCTGTTTCGTACGGCCCCACGTCATGCTATTTGGCCCCTCGGCATGCCGTGGGGCCATTGGTTTTATCCCCGTCCCAGACTCACCTGGCGCTCGCACCATTGATAGAGCGAATCGTAGTACGAAAATCCTTCGACGATGATTTGATCGTCGTCATCGGGGTAACGCCACCCCAAGCCATCACATAGCGCACGCAAACCGGCACCTTCGGGGCGTTGGTGTGGGCTGGTTTTCACATCTGCTGTGCCGACAATCTGACTCAAGAGCACCAAAGCAGGATTGTTGGTGAGGTGAGATTTGCGTAACAACACCTCAAAAGAAGAGGCAGTCCCCTCACGGGCGTAGTCGCTCCCGTCTATGTGGAAGAGAATTGCCCCCCGACGTTGTGCTTCGGCTTGCATATCGGGCACATCGCAAAAGACAAACTGGGGTTGGTGATCAACATACCGCGAAATAAGCCACGCACAGCCAATCCGCCCAACTTTGAGACCAGATTTCGTCATCCACTTCATCGCAAGCTCCTTTGTTTGTGCAGCGCGAGGCCCACGTACATTGATAGTATGGTCACCGACTGGGTTGTGTGATAATAGACCCAAGATTAGGATGCGTTAAGGGTTTTTGCCGCATGGATGCGATCGAACTTACACAAGTCAGTATAGATTACGGCGCTCGTCGCGTCATGGCGAACGTGTCGTTGCGACTCGAGCGTGGCAGTGTGCTCGTTGTAACGGGACAAAACGGAAGCGGCAAAAGCTCATTGCTCCGCGTAGTCTGCGGGTTGCAACGACCGTCGACCGGACAGGTCCGATTTTTACATGGAACTCACGCCGACGCACCTGCCGATATGCGCCAGCACATCGGTTGGATGGCACCCGATTTGATGCTCTATCGAGAATTGACTGGTCTCGAGAACCTGCGTTTTTTTGCCGATGTGCGCGGCTTGTCCATCGAAGATCAGACACTCGAAGCACTCCTCGAGCGCGTCGGTCTGTCTGGCCGTGGTGCAGACTTGGTTGCGACATACTCATCCGGCATGACGCACCGTTTACGCTATGCCTACGCACTGCTTCATAAACCTGCCGTCCTCCTCCTCGATGAGCCGAGTGTGATGCTCGACGAGCGTGGTCATGCGTTGCTAGAGTCGGTCGTTGCCGAACAACGTACCATCGGCATGACCATCATCGCCACGAATGACCCGCGCGAACAACGGTTTGCAGATGTCCTCGTACGCCTCGAAGGTGCCGCATGAATAATTCCATATTGTGGCGAGCGACCAAGGCCGTCTTTGTGCGTGAAGTCCGGAGTGAACTGCGTAGTCGGCAGGCGCTGAATGCAGTCGCCTTGTTTGCGGTGTGTAGTATCGTGGCAGTCAGTTTGGGTCTTGGTCCATTGAATCGCTCTGCTGAGCTACCGCTTATCCACGCCGCCCTCCTCTGGATTGTATTGCTGTTTGCGGCATTTACGGCTCTTGCACGAGTGTTTGTGGTCGAAGAAGAACAGCGCACCGCCGCAGCGCTCCGTCTCGCTGCACCGGCACATGCCGTGTATTTGGGGAAGCTCCTGTTTAATCTCGTGTTGCTGATTGGGTTGACTTGCTTGGTTGCAATCCTGGCAATTGTCTTATTGCGCATGCAAGTCAAGTCACCTGGGGCCTTCGCGGTGATGCTGACCTCTGGTGCACTGGGTCTGGTGGCCGGGACGACGCTCATCGCTGCCATCATCGCACGGGCATCGTCTCGTGGCGCATTGTTTGCCGTCTTGTCGTTCCCCGTACTCATTCCCATGTTGGTGACTGCCGTCCGTGGTACTGCGCTTGCGCTGTCTGGCGTCGGTTGGGAGCGTTGCGTTGCTCCGATCCAGACGCTCCTTGCATATGCGGTGGCAATGTTTGTATCGTCGTTGTTCTTGTTTGCCACCGTGTGGGAGGACTAGATAGCGCATCAGCGGCCGGACGAAAAGGCGCGTATAAGGAATGTAGAATGTTTGTACATCTGCATTGCAATGCGCTTTTCTCACGATTTGCTCATATCCAAGTGATGCTTTATGATTCGCCCAATAGCCTACACAGAGGGGATGTCGCATGGGTGAACGACTCGCACTGATTGCCAAAATAGGAATCGGTTTGGCAATGTCAGGAATCATCTACGCCATGTTTCTGGTTGTCCCTCAGTACGTTGGCTTGGGTGAAGCAGGGCGCATTATTATCGTCCATGTCCCCACCGCGTGGGTCACGTCGGCCGCTTTTGCGGTATCGGCGGTGTTTAGTATTCTGTATCTACGCTCTCGCTCGAGTATGCACGATGCGTCAGCGGTTGCGGCAGCCGAAGTCGGTACCCTGTTTTGTATCTTCGCTACGGTTACCGGTGCGATTTTTGCACAGGTCGTGTGGGGGACATTCTGGAATTGGGACCCGCGCGAAACATCGATTCTCGTTCTGCTGCTTATCTATGCGGCATACTTTGCATTGCGCTCGTCGGTCGACGATGTCGCCCGCAAACGCCGTTTGGCAGCCGTCTACAATATCTTTGCCTGTATCACGATGCCGTTTCTCTTGTTTGTTGCGCCACGTATCGCCGACAGCACCCTGCATCCAAATTGTGCTTTTCTGCAGGGGAGCAAGTGCGAGGGAATTTCACTTGATCTGAACGGCGCCAAAATCGGTCAGCTGGGTGATGTGGTGGTCGAATTGAAGTCAATCACCGCAGAGAATGACTTCACCCGGGCGACCGTCGAGGTGCGTATGCCGGGGTTGCAAGACTACGCCGAACTCACTCCTTCCCTCGATACCGAGGGCAAGCCAGCAGATCGACCGGAGTTCCCCGGCCAATCATTCCGTATGGTACTCATCGAAGCAGACGCCCAAGCGGGGACTGCACGCGTCAATATGCAAGCACCCGGTACCGGTTTGCTCAGCAATCAACGGACGCTCTGGGTTTTTCTCGCCAGTAACATTGTTTTTGGCAGTTTAGCACTCTGGATGTATCGCATACGGGCGACGATTTTGCATGTCGCGTCACTTCTAGAAACAACGGAGGCACTCTAAATGCAAGTCATGCTTGATGCTGGGGTCGCGATTTATATCGCAATGTCCGTTGCATTGGTTGTTTGGTTGGGGATTTTTCTCTATCTGTTGCGTATCGACGCGCAGGCACAAGAACTCAAACGGTTGATACTAGCCGCACGGGCACAAAGCCCGGTGCAGACCCCCGGTGTGCAGGTCGAACACCGCACCCCAAACGCACAATAGGAGCTCATGATGACGTCTACGACACTCCAGCCCACATCACGTTCTGGTCTCAAACCTCTCCACATGATTGGCGTTGCTATTGTGGTGTTGTCAATTGTGCTCGGCTACTATGGCTTGAGTGCATCGATGCGACCGTATACCACCCAAATCAGCGAAGCCACCACGAGCACGCAAGGCGTTCAACTCGCAGGCTTTTTGGGGAGCAAAGGTGAGTACGACGAAGCAGGCAAATTCACCTTCTTGCTCCAGGATTCGACCGGCAAGAAAATCAAAGTCATTTCGAGCGAGCCCAAGCCCTCGAATTTTGAGCAGGCCGTCAGTATCGTGGCTATCGGTCACTACGATGCCAAGAGCGGCGACTTCATCGCCGAGAGCTTGCTCGTCAAGTGCCCGTCGAAGTATCAAGAACAGATGAGTGTCCAGACCAAGGCACAGAACTAGAATAGTGAGCCTGCGATGACGGTCTATTTTTTCGGTACATTGTTGATCGTCGCGACCATTGCGATGGCTGCAATGGCGACAATCAGTTACTTGTTGGTGCCCCTCGGCCGCCCAAATGCCCTGCAATATGGTCGTTGGGGTACCCGACTCGCATTGGTAGGGGTACTCGCCGTCGTCGCACTCCTGAATTATTTGTTCATCGCGCAACGGTACGACGTTGAATACGTCTATAACTACAGTTCTGATGAGCTCGAGTCGTACTTCCGCGTCGCTGCGGTGTGGGCTGGACAGCCCGGTTCGTTTGTGATTTGGGCGCTCTGGGGCATTATCGGCGCACAGTTCCTCATCAAGAGAACACGGCACAACGAGCCATATGTGCTCAGCGTTGTGATGATGATACAGACCGCGCTGTTGATCTTCATGCTGATTCGTAATCCTTTTATCCTGCATGTCACTGCCGACGGATTGCCGCCTGCAGATGGCAAAGGCTTGAATCCGACACTGCACAATATGTGGATGCTCATCCATCCGCCCATTCTGTTTATCGGATTCGCCTTGATGGCCATTCCCTACGGCTACGTCATTGCGGGACTTTGGCGTCGTGACTACGATGGATGGGTCAAATACGCACTTCCCTGGGCAACCGCTTCGTGGGCGACGTTGGGTCTTGCATTGCTCCTCGGTGGCTATTGGGCTTACGAGACGCTCGGATGGGGCGGGTACTGGGCGTGGGATCCTGTCGAAAACTCAGCACTGGTCCCATGGCTCACGGTGGCTGCACTCATTCACGGGATGTTGGTGCAACGCGCGAATGGCTCGATGCGGCGTATCAATGCAATCATGGCAGTTGCGACATATTCGTTGGTCTTTTATTCGACATTTTTGACCCGGAGCGGAGTGTTGTCTTCCTTCTCGGTGCATTCGTTCGTCGAAGAAGGCCTCAAGTGGGTCATGACGACGTTCTTGCTGATTATTATCGTATTGGGAAGCTCAGTTATTGTCTGGCGCTGGCGCGACATCCCCCAACTCCCGTTGTCCGAGAAGCTTTTATCGCGCGATAGTTTTTTTAGCCTGATGATCCTGGTGATGTTGTTGATGGCAGGGATTGTTGCATTAGGCACTTCGATGCCGGTCATCTCGTCGATTCCTGGTGTTGGTACCTGGTTGCAGGGCGTCTTGGGGTCGATGTTTGCACTCGATGATGGCACCACCTACGATCCGAATGCACAGCCATTCCAGGATGGACGATTCGGCCTCATCGGGAGTTTCTACAGTACCTCTGTGCCGCCGCTTGGGCTTATCTTGGCCATTTTGATGATTATTGGGCCGTTGCTCGGGCAACGCGACAGCAACACACGTGCACTGCTCCGGACCATTCGTATCCCAGGGATTGTCGCGTTTGTCGTCACGGCGATAGGCGTTGTGTTGGGCGCTCGGAGCGTTTTTGTCGCGCTCTATATCGGTATTGCCACGTTTGCAGTGGGTACCAACATCGTGATGATTGTCCGAACGCTCAAAGCAGGCTGGTTGCGGATCGGTGGCTACCTTGCCCACGTGGGAATCATGATTTTTGTGGTGGGCGCTATTGCCTCGACATGGTATGCCACACCCGAAACACGGATTTTGGTGTCCGAAGGTCAGACCATGTCGATCTATGGGTATGATGTCGCATTCAATGGATGGCGGATGGATGCCGCCGGCCAGGGTGTACTCGACATGAATGTCACACGCAACGGCAGGGTAACGTCGGCTACCCCGATGCTCTACTTCAATCCACGGATGGGTGCCACAATGGCGACTCCGTCTGTCCGGAGTGAACTCTACCAAGACATGTACATTTCGCCGGTCGAATACCAACCACCGTTCGACCGCAATATTGCTGATCTGAACGAGGGACAAACCAAAGAAATAGGACCATACGCCATCACCTTCAACGGCTTTGTGGTCCCGACCGACCAATCCACCGACGAATCGGATATCAGTGCTCAACTCAGTATTGTCTACGAAGGAAAAACCTACGACATCACGCCTGGGATTGTCATCCTGGCCGATGAAGCTGATCCCAACAAAGCCGTCCAAGAGATGCCCGTCGACTTGCCCGGTGGACATACTGCATCGATGGCTGCATTCGATCCCAACCAAAAGCGCGTCATCATCCGCGTCGGTGGGCTGAACCTTCCGGTCGACCCTGCTCGTGCGGTCGTTACCGTCTCGGTCAAGCCAGGCATCCTATTGGTGTGGGTCGGTATCATTGTTGCGGTGTTGGGTGGGTTGATTGCCGTGCTGCGACGGCAGCATGAAGCAGGTCAACTGACGATCCCTGCCCTCAAAGAAACACTCGCAGGGCTGGCATTTTGGCGTCGCAAAGATTCAGTGACCGCATAGCGCATCGCGCTGCATCATAAAGGGATGACATGGTTGATTATTATGCAGTCCTACAGCTGCCCCGTGACGCAGATGCTGCGGCAATCGTGGAAGCGTATACGCGCCTCAGCAAGGCATACGATCCAACGACCCTCATCGGTGTTTCTGATGAGTTGCGTACTCTCGTACAACAACGTCGTCTAGAGCTCGATCAGGCACATGCTATCCTCTCAGATGCAACGCTCCGTGCAGCCTACGATGCTGGCCTGTCGCAGGTCATTGACCGCGCTTTGCCGACTGTCGCAGAGCCGCAGTACGATTATGCGCCCTTACCCCCAGCGCTAGCACGTGAGCGTGTACGCGACTTCGAGACCGAGCCCGTGCAGCATACCCCCGTGGCCCCAGATCCACGTACACGACAATTGCCATTCATCTTTGCGCTTGCATTCCCGTTACTGATTGTGTTGGTGGCATTTGTGCTCACCGATGGTGGTACCAAAGTGGCACCCAAGAACGACACGCCACCGGTCGAGTCTATCAATAGCCAACTCGATCAATTCGAGGCTGCAATTGCCACCGCACGACTCGCGACAGATGCAGATCCGCAGAATCTTGCTGCCTGGATAGAATACGGCAACATGCTGTACAACAGCGTCCAGATCGTCCGTGAGCTCCAGCCGAATAGTGTGACATACACAGACCGCATCAACCGATGGCAGATGGCTGCGGTAGCCTACGAAAAAGCAATGGAACTTGCCCCTGATAACGTTGTCGTGGCAGCGGACCATGGCGCTGCCCTGTGTTTTTATGGCAATGGTATCGGTGACAAAAAAAGTTCGAATGCAGGGCTCCAGCAAATCCGTTCGGTACGTGACCGCATCCCCGCAACTGATCAGTCACGTGTGCTGATGAACTTGGCGTATTGTCTGGTCGAAAACACCCCACCACAGGTCGAGGAAGCGAAGAAAGTCTGGCAGACCGTTATTGATTCTGAAGCCAAAGATTCTCCGATTGCCCTACAGGCTGCAAAATTGATTGCGCAATTCCGCTAAGTGCATCGGTGATGCGAGGGTACATGTCACTCAATTACTATGAACAACTCGGGATTCCGATGGATGCCGATGATGCAACCATCCGTGCCGGCTGCGAAAACGTCTGTGCACGCTTTCGGGCTGATTGGCTCAACGATCCCGGTGGCACCGTTGGTATTGCGGCAGCGACGCGGATCCGCGATCTCGAGGCCGTCCGCGATGCCTTACTCGACCCCGTCCAACGGACCGAATACGATCGCGCATTAGGTGTACGTCTGCAGCCAACGGCGAGCGGTGCGCGGAGCGGTGGGATCAACCGGGAAGTCTGGATGGTGGTCTTGGGCGGGATTATCGGCCTCGTTATTGTCACGATTGTGTGGATTGTCAGTGCCCGCTTGTCATCACCCTTGATGCCGGCAGCAGCCGAAACAAACCGGCCCGCACCTGCTTTTCAGCTCCCTACCATTGATGGAAAAATACTCCATTTAAATGATTTACGTGGTAAAATTGTCGTAGTAAACTTCTGGGGAACATGGTGTGTTCCCTGTAAGGAAGAAACCCCGGCGCTAGAGCGTGCATACGAACAACTCAAAGATACAGGAGTTGAATTCGTGGGCATTAATCTGCGGAACCAAGAAGAGCTCGGCGAGGCAGGCGATACCGCAGTCAAAACGTTTGTATCGTCATTCGGGGTAACCTACCCGATTGTATACGACGTCGATGGTGAAGTCTCGCGAGCCTACCAAATATCGCCGATCCCAGTGAGTTATTTTCTCGATACGCAAGGCAACATTCGGTACGTGTATGTCGGTACTCTGACGACGGATGATGTCGTTGAATTAGTACGCCGGCTCCGCGATACCCCATAAGCGAGGTAGTATGACCGTCCAGCAGAACATTATGGTGGTTGACGACGAACCAGGTCTCCGCAAACTTCTCAACCTCTTGTTTTCGAACGCTGGATATCGTGTGCACGACGCATCAAGCGGTGCCGAATGCCTCCAAAAAATCTCCGAAATCCACCCCGACTTGATTGTCCTCGACGTCATGATGCCCGAAATGGACGGTCGTGAAGTCTGCCAGCGTATTCGCGCCGAAGGGAACCAAGTCCCTGTATTGATGCTGACGGCACGGACGCAGTCCCGTGATGTCGTTATGGGACTCGACTGCGGTGCTGACGACTACCTCGCCAAACCATTTGATATGGACGAGTTGCTTGCACGCGTGCGCGCGTTGTTGCGCCGTGCCCAGGGTACCCAACGCACACGCGTCGTTGGGATGGGTGAAATCACGATTGACATCCAAACCCGCGTGGTCAAAGTCAAGGGCGAAGTCGTAGAACTCACACCTACCGAGTATGCATTGCTTGCCGTTCTCGCCGAAAACGCTGGTACCGTCGTGCGGCATGATACACTACTCGAAGCAGTCTGGGGCCCGAATTCTCAGCACGACCAAGACTACCTCAAAGTCTATATGTGGTATCTGCGCCGCAAAATCGAACCAAAAGCCGGTCGTAACCCGCGCTTGTTGTTGACGGAGTGGGGTGTCGGCTACCGCATCGTGCAGTAATCGATAGAGGAAGCGATGATCGACAACGGTTCACCGGTGCGGGTGGTAGTCAAGCTCGGAACAAACGTCCTCACCGCCGGAACGACGCGTTTGCATCGCCCACGTATGGTCGATTTTGTGCGTCAACTTGCAGGTTTGCGAACACAAGGTCACGAAGTCATCCTCGTCACGTCCGGCGCTGTCGCAGCCGGGCGTGAGTGTTTGTCGATGCAAACCCGCTCGCGTGATGTGTCCGAAAAGCAGATGCTCGCGGCAGTTGGGCAGTCTTTTATCATGCATCTGTACCAACAGATGTTTGCGTTGTATTCGGTGCCGGTTGGACAGACGCTCCTGACCAAAGCCGATATCAGTGATCGCCATCGCTATCTCAATGCACGGAACACCTTGTTGACATGCTTTGCCCACGGCGTCCTGCCCATCATCAACGAGAATGATGCGGTTGCCGTTGACGAAATCAAAGTCGGAGATAACGATAATCTGTCAGCACTGGTTGCGAACCTTGTCGACGCGCATCTCCTGTTGATTTTGACCGATATCGATGGGCTCTATACGGCTGATCCACGCAGTGATGCCACGGCAACGCTCATTCCCAGCGTCGACCACATCACGCCGGCGATCTATGCGCTTGCAGGCGGGACCGGGAGTGTGCGCGGCACTGGTGGGATGATTACCAAAATTCAGGCGGCTGATTTGGCGACACAAAGCGGAATCGATGTTGTCATTGCGCCTGGTGCGCTCCCCAACGTCATCGAACGAGTCGTCGCGGGAGAGCACATCGGCACCCGCTTCCCTGCGCGCGTCAATCATCGTGAAGGTCGCAAGCGATGGATTCTGGCCGAAACCGTCCGTGATGGCAAAATCATCATCGATAGCGGTGCGGCACGTGCCATGCTGTCTGGTGGAAAGAGCTTACTCCCCGCCGGTATTGTGGCAGTCGAAGGGGACTTTGAGCGGGGGCAAACCGTACGGATTTTTTCAAATAACACAGAAATAGCACGTGGTTTATCGCTCTATCACTCGGCAGATGTGCGTCGCATCATGGGTCACAAATCGACTGCAATTGCCGATATTTTGGGCTATGCATATGGCAGCGCGGTGGTCCATCGCGATGATATGATAGTGGTAGCACCCGATGAAGCGAGTACCACATGAGCCAGACCGATATCCTCCAGATGGCGCAGCGTGCCCGACGTGCTGCCCGCGTCATCGCCAACACGACCACCGCAGAGCGCAACGCCGTGCTTGCGCGGATCGTGTCGTTGCTCCAAGACCCACACCACCAAGATGCCATTTTGCGAGCCAATGCTGTCGATATTGCGCGTGGCGAAGCCGCTGGTTTGCGACCTGCGCTCCTCGATCGGATGTTGCTGACTGCACAGCGCCTCAACGCAATTGCTCATGATATTGGCACCGTGATTGCATTACCCGATCCGGTCGGGGACATCTTCGAACGTGGGACCCTCCCGAATGCACTCGAATGGTACAAGGTTCGTGTTCCGATTGGTGTGGTGGCCGTTATCTATGAAGCCCGACCAAATGTCACTTTTGACGTGGCCGCGTTGTGCCTCAAGTCGGGGAATGCTGCGATTCTGCGCGGTGGCAAAGAAATAAGCCAATCGTGTGCGGCCATTACGGCGCTCCTCCAACAGGCACTCGCTGACTGCGGGTTGTCTGCCGATATCTTGCAGGCAATAACCGATCCCGACCGGGCATTGCTCGAGCAATTGCTCAAACTCGATACCTGCGTGGATGTGGTTATCCCCCGTGGTGGAGCTGCGTTGCATCGTTTTTGTGTCGAAAACGCGACGATGCCGGTGATTGTCGGTGGGATAGGGATAGTCCATGCATACATCGATCACACGGCGATTCCGCAGCATGTGACCGACATCGTCGTCAATGGGCGTGTGCAACGCCCGAGCGTCTGTAATTCCCTTGATGTGTTGTTATTCGAGCGGGCTGGTGCAGCGCAGATGGTCCCGTTAGCCGCACGTGCACTGTTGACACAGGGTGTCGAGTTACGCTGTGATCCGGAAGTGTTGGGAGTGCTCTCGGCACACGGGATTGCAGATGCACGGATTATCCCCGTCGGCGAATCCGATTACGATACTGAGTACATGGCCTTGATCGCCACGCTACACATCGTCGCTGACCTCGATGAAGCACTCGATCATATAGCTGATCATGGTGGCCACACCGAGGTGATTTTGAGTCAACAAGCAGCTGCGATATCGACGTTTGTCCGTCATGTCGATTCGACGGCAGTCATGGTCAACGCGTCGACCCGCTTTAATGACGGTGGGCAACTCGGACTCGGAGCCGAAATCGCCATCAGTACCCAAAAACTCCATGTCCGTGGACCGATGGGCTTGCGCGAATTGACGACATACAAATGGGTCGTCACGGGCAATGGACAGGTTCGTTCCTAAGCGCAGGTCGGACGAGGCGCTGTATACATGCGGGGTCGTATAACAGCCAACTCCCGAGTTGCACGGTCTGTGCCCCTGCATTGAGGCACGCTTTGGCGGTTGCTGCATCGTGTATGCCACCACAGGCGCTGATAGGAAGAGTGGTAGCGGCTGTGATGTGCTCGAGCAGATGGAGCGTGACTGCCGCAAACGTCGGACTCAGGAGTCGACCCGTCGCGACCGGGAGCGGTGCGGCAACCGTAATCCCATCCACCCCTGCAGCGACGCACTGTTGCACCAGAGCAACGAGTGATTGGGGGTCGGCGTAGGGGATTTTGACGGTCATAGGTATATCGCAGCGTGGCCGGATTTTTTGGAGGAGCGGGGCGTACGCGGTGTGTATGTCGGGGATGTTGAGTTCAAAGCCGGCGACCCCTTCGACTTGATTGAGTTCACGGACGCACTGCAAGACATCTGCATCGTCGAGTGTCAACGAGACGATGACCGGGATGTCCCATGTAGCCCAGATGCCTGTGCAGCGTCTGCCGACCCAATCGAGGCCCGGGTCGTGCCATGGTTCACCATATATCATGCCAGATCGGTGCTCATACAGGCGATTAGGACCATCCGGCGAACGACCCGCTGCAGTGATGGTGGGTGTAATCAGCAGGGCCGGGGCAACGGCGGCTACCATGGTCGCACTGTGAATGCCAAACCCGAGGCTCCCTGCAGCGGCGATATATGGATGCGCCAGAGGGATGGCGTACGGATTTTGGGGCGCATACTCAATCATAGCTACTCATTCACCAGAAGGAATCGACACCATGCCTACAGTATACCGTGTGCTCGTTGTTGGATTGGGGACCGCAGGTCGTGGGTTTGTGCAGATTGTCCACGAACAAGGCGCACGGATTGCACGCCAAACCGGCGCAGACATACGTGTTGTCGGTGTCGTTACCGGCAGTCGCGGAAGCGCGTACGATGCTCATGGCCTCGATTTGGCCGCTGTATTAGCAGCGAAAACACTCACGTCACTCCCTACCGCAGTAAGTGACGACGCACTCACAATGATTGCCACCCGCTCTGCCGATATCATGGTGGAATTGACTCCCACCAATCTCGACAGCGGCGAACCAGCCACGAGCCACATCAAGGCAGCCTTCGATCGGGGGATGCATGTTATCACCGCAAACAAAGGCCCCGCTGCACTGCATCTGAAGGAATTACGTGCCATTGCCGTCAAGAAAAGTTTGTTCTTGGGTATCGAAGGTACGGTGATGGCTGGTACCCCGTCGTTGCGTCTGGGCTGGAGTAGCTTGGCGGGCGCTGATATCACCCGGGTCCGTGGGATTGTCAACGGGACGACCAACTACATCCTTACCCAAATGGAAAACGGCTTGGAGTATGCAGCTGCCTTGGCAGATGCACAAAAAATCGGCTACGCCGAAGCCGATCCGACCGGTGATGTCGAAGGCCACGACGCAGCCGGTAAGGCTGCTATTTTGGCGAATGTGCTGATGGATGCCGGGATGCGTCCTGCAGATGTTGCCACCACAGGGATTACGGGCATCAGCGCTGCTGATGTTGCAGCCGCCCAGGCAGCCGGCGAACGCTGGAAGCTCATCGCCGAGGTCACCCGCGGTCCCGAAGGCATCAAGGCATCGGTACAGCCGATGCGACTGCCCAATACGCACCCGCTGGCAGGGGTGTCGGGTGGTACGAATGCCCTGACCTACACCACCGACTTCGTCAACGATGTGACGATTATTGGTCCTGGTGCGGGGGCGTTGACGACGGGCTTTGCGGTGGTAGGCGATCTGCTTGCGATGCACCGCGGCGAACGCGAACGCGCCAATACATAAGGGCGGTTAACGCAATCGCGATCCCGGGAATCACGGGCCATGCGACACTCAGGTGGAATCGTGCTCCGAGGGTATAAAATATCCCACTGCTGAGTAACATGCTGAACATGAACATGGTCGCGAGTAATTCAAAGGTACTCGTTTTGTTGGTCATATGAACTCCATCCGTACGATGCAAACGGCATCGTACGGACTCTATTATACGCGTCTGAGGTGCATTGTGGATTTCTATGCCACCCCGTTCGAGACACACATGCTCCGCGATGCACACACGTTTGTCGGGCGCTGGAGTGAACTCCAGCTTCTCGTGAACGCAATCGACCAGCGTCGTCCTGCAGTGGTCTGTGCGCCGCCCCGTAGTGGTCGGTCGTCGTTGTTGTTTCATGCAGTAGCAGCAGGTTCGGTGTTGCTCGATATCGATGAACTCCCTGCGTTTTATCTCGATATGGCAGAATTCCCCGACCTTGATGCCGTCCAGACGACCATCGCAGAAGCATTTGCACCCGCAGGTACACCGTGGGCGCAGGCGATCTTGCGGGCGAAGAGCGCCCCGCTGATTGCCTTCGACAACATCGATGCGCCGCAATTTCGTGCTGTGCGGGCTACGTGGATGCAGTTCCTGGCCGAAGAAGTGCACGCAGGGCGACTACGCGTGATTGCAGCGGCCACCTCTGGTTTTGTTGGAGGGGGTGATTGGGTGCACATCCCGTTGGCGCCGGTCGGCCAGGCGTTTTTGAGCGAATACCTCGACGTCACCCTCCCCGAAGGACCGCAGTTGAGTCGGCAGGATCAACACTTTGTCGTGGCGGCGAGCCGAGGTCACCTTGGGACGATGATTGTGGTGTTGAGCCTGTGGTTCCGCTCGTTGACAGAACCAGATGTTGATTGGCGAGCAGTGGCACTGCAGCATACCAACGCACTGTCCGAAGAGGCAGGTACCTCTATTCCTCCGTCGACCGAGGGTGCAGAAGGAGCTCCAGGAACCACGGGTGGGGAACATTCCCTGCCACGCGCTCGCGCAGTGGAATCAGTCACTCCAACGGACCCGTCGGAATTGGTGGGGATCAGCGGGTGGCTGGTGCTCGGTGCGTTTGTGGTGATGCTGATTGTGTTGTTTTGGAGGGCCATGCCATGAGAATTCTTTGGCTCGATGCGTTTCATGCGGGGTCACATCGCTCGGTTGCCCAGGGCTTTGCCACGCAGAGCACGCACGCTGTGACGGTATTGGGTATGAATGCTGCCGGCGGGTGGCGCTGGCGCATGCGTGGTGCAGCGATTAGTTTTGGGCAACAAATCCGTGAGCGCTGGGGCAATCAACCGTTGCGTGCGCATTTTGATGTCATCGTGCTCACCGATATGCTCGATTGTGCAACATGGCTGGGGTTGCATCGGACGCAGGTCGCAGGCGTGCGCATCGTCTTGTACATGCACGAAAATCAGCTCGTCTACCCGCTCCCCGAAGGCCGGCAGCGCGATGTCACCTGGGCATGGATCAACTACACCTCGATGTTGGCAGCAGATACTGTCTTGTTTAACTCGGTGTTTCATCGTGATAGCCTGCTTGCCGCATTGCCGACATTGCCGATGCGCTATCACGATTACCACGAGCGCGCCGTGGTTGATTCTATCGCCCCAAAGTGCGATGTCCTCTACCCTGGTGTCGATTTGCATCGCTTCGACGGTGCACCGCGCTCCTCGCAGCGTGGCCCGATTACCATACTGTGGAATAGCCGTTGGGACTACGACAAGCAACCGCTCGTGTTTTTTGCGGCGATGGAGGAGTTGATTGCTCGTGGCGCCGACATCCGCCTTATCGTGTTGGGTGAGTATGTTGATCAGGGGAATGTCGCATTCAACGCGTTCCATGACCGACTCGC
>JBJONV010000068.1:0-44689 GCA_046051665.1 Chloroflexota bacterium | reverse complement strand
GGCGTGCATGAAGCGGAGTGGACCCACCCCGTCCCATCCCGAACCGGGTCGTGAAACACTCCAGCGCTGAAGGTACTGCAAGGTTGCCTTGTGGGAGACTAGGTCTGTGCGCCATCCATTAGAAACACCCCTGATTCGCAAGAGTCAGGGGTGTTTTTCATTTGCGCGGGGCTTATTGCATAAGCCCCGTTCTTCGCTCCCCGTCATGGCATGCCGACTCGGATTGTCTGCGGCGAGGTGATTATCATTTGCGCAGGGCTTTTTGCAAAAAGCCCGCTAACACTCCACCACCCCACCCGTCATGGCATGCCATCTCCATCCAGATGGCATGAATGTTGCCGGGTAGGCACTGATGTCTTCGCGCGGGGCTTTTCAACAAAACTGCTCAAAAATAACCGCGAACTACTAACTACTAACTACTAACTATTGTTGTTGTTGCTGTTGTTGTTTTTCTGTAGGCCAGGTAAGGCGTGTGTTGTGGATGAGTGGCGCGTGTGTATCGTCGTCATTTATGCGTACCGAAACGCCCAGTGCCTCGTTTGCGACACCACGGTAGATACCGCGTGTTGGGGTGACGTCTGCATAATCACGACCCGTAGCAACGGTGATGTGGCGCTCACCGGATTCCATATTATTGGTAGGATCGAACCCTGCCCAGCCGAGGCCTGGTATCCACACTTCGACCCATGCATGCGTCGCATCGGTTTGTGAGCGATCGTTATCGCCGCGGCGGTGATACAAATACCCACTGATGTAGCGTGCAGGTATCCCGATGCGGCGGCACATGGCGATCATAAGATGCGAAATGTCTTGACACACACCTTTACGATGCGCGAGTACGTCGTCAATGGTGGAGTCCACGGTTGTACTTTGGGGAGTATAGCTAATCACCTGATACAGGAGGGTGTTTATCGCGCGTACGGTGCTCAGGGGGTCAGATTTGCGGGTTACGTCATGCTCATGCATGAATGCATCGAGCGCTACACTCGGTTTTGCATAGGTGCTCGCGAGGAGCATGTCGAGCATCGGGGTGTTTTGAATGGTTTCGTATGCTCCCCAGGCACCTTCCGGCACAGAGGTAGGCAGTGGCTCATGTGGGTATACTTCCACCATTGATTCTGCGCGCACATGCAGTTTTGTGAGTTGTCCCGGAATTTGGAAGTGGTTGATGATGTTTTGTGCCGCGTCGACGTAGGTGTGTATTGCTGTTTTTGGCGTAATCTGGAGCGTAAATTGTTCGCACCGCTGACGATTGTTACTACACGGATGCAGACGCACTTCCATCACACTTTCATGGACGGGGTGGTCATACGAAAATATCGTGTCGTGGATAATGCGATGGCGCATCATGCCCTCTCATTCAAAATGGTTGTCTCGACTGCATATGAAATATGCGTCTGATGGATTGCCGTGTCAATCGTGCTACAGCCGTTCCGCACCGTTTGGATAAAGCTCCCCAATTGTGTGAGCTGCTCATCCATAGAACCGTATTCGAGGCTTGCTTTGAATTGACCTGACGCACGCTGCGGCGGTTGAATACTACTCACGCGATCGCGTTGTGCATTGCGTGTAATGGCAGCGTGAATCGTATCGGCACAAAAACGGACCGAGCGCGGGAATTCTTCATCAAACAACAAAAAATCACACAGGCGCTGCGGTGTCACTTCAGGGGTATGGACTTTGCAGTAGGCTTCAAAGGCGCTACACAT
The DNA here is from genome assembly GCA_046051665.1 of Chloroflexota bacterium. Lineage (GTDB taxonomy): Bacteria > Chloroflexota > Chloroflexia > Chloroflexales > Roseiflexaceae > UBA965. The sequence goes on along the minus strand of JBJONV010000068.1, from coordinate 42,980 downwards.
TTTGAGGAGACCAATCCATTCCGCATGTTGTGGACGATCTCGTCGCCAACCCGCTTGCAGCGTGTTCATATGCGCGTGCAAGACGGTTGCGGTGTTTGATGTCCGTTCGACCGCGCGCCCAATCTGGATGTAATCCCAGCCTTCCCCGTGCCGCATCGTGGCATCGGTAATACCTTGGAACAAATGTGAACCCGATTTAATAAAACCGTAGAATTGACTCGGGGCTGTGCGCCATTGTTGCGTATGACAGGTCGTCCGCGCTTCGAGATACAGGCGATTGATGTGCTCCCACATCTCGGATGATATGTGCTCACGAACTTGTCGGGCATTCTCGCGTGCCGCCGTTAAAGTCGACATAATTGAATCGGCATATGTGATATCGGCGGTCATGCGCACAATCACTGGCTGCGGTTCATGGCTACCGCGCCCCGCATCATCGTAGTGCAACGCTTCCCAGAGCCGTAACCACCGTTGTTGGGCCAGGCTCGCATCGACGTCGATGAGTTGGTGGAGCGTTACATCGAGTAATCGCGCCGAATGTTCGGCACGCTCGAGGTACCGGCTCATCCAGTACAGAGAATCAGCCACGCGGCTCAACATCGCCATCTGCCTACTCCTCGTACAACACCCACGTGTCTTTGCTCCCACCACCCTGCGAAGAATTCACCACCAATGAACCACGCTTGAGGGCGACGCGGGTCAAACCGCCAGGTACGATTGTGACGTTTTCGCCGTACAAAATATACGGTCGCAAATCGACATGTCTCGCTTCGAGATGTCCGTCGATGATACAGGGCGCACGAGACAATTGGAGTGTTGGCTGTGCGATGTATCCGCGTGGATCAGCCACAATCCGTTTCGCAAACTCAGCACGTTCAGCTGCAGTGCTGTGTGGTCCAATCAGCATCCCGTAGCCACCTGATTCACCAACGGCCTTGACCACCAGTGAATCTAGATTGTCAATCACGTGCTGCCGTTGCGCCTGGTCATGGAGCAAATACGTTTCGACATTGTTCAAGATAGGATCTTGGCCGCTGTAATAGCGAATCATTGCCGGCACATATGCATATAACGCTTTGTCGTCCGCAATTCCTGTGCCGATTGCGTTGGCAATGGCAACGTTCCCAGCCCGATATGCATGCATCAATCCCGGCACACCCAAAATGGTATCCGGCCGAAAAATCAACGGATCGATAAAATCATCGTCGATTCGTCGGTAGATGACATCCACCCGTTGGAGCCCTTTGGTTGTGCGCATCCACACGATGTTGTTGTGGGTAATCAAATCGCGCCCTTCGACCAGATGTATCCCCATTTGCCGTGCCAAATACGTATGCTCGAAGTAGGCCGAATTGTAGGAACCAGGTGTCAGGAGGACGATAGTCGGATCGCTGGTATGCGGTGCCAAGGCACGGAGTGTCGCCAATAACGCTTGCCCATAGTGTTCGATAGGACGTACGTTGTATTGCTCGAACAACTGCGGGAAGACGCGTTTACTCATCTGCCGGTTGACCAACATGTACGAAACGCCGCTCGGGACGCGCAGATTATCTTCAAGAACCGCGAACGAACCATCCGGTAGACGCACCAAATCGGACCCAGTGACGTTTATATACACATCCCGTGGGACATGCACCCCGCGCATTTCGCGCCGGTAGTGACGACAGCTATACACAAGGTCACGTGGGACGATTCCATCATTCAGGATGTGCTCGTCATGGTAGATGTCGTGCAAAAACATGTTGAGGGCGGTGATGCGCTGCGTGAGGCCTCGTTCGACCGTGCGCCATTCGGCATCGGTGATGATGCGAGGCACGAGATCAAATGGGAAAATTTTCTCCGTACCTTCTTCGTGCCCATACACCGTGAAGGTAACGCCTTGCGCCAAAAACGTATCGTCAGCAACACGCTGCCGACTGGCCAGTTCTTGTGCATTCACCTGACTGATACGCCGGAGCAATTCTTGGTACTGCGGACGCGCAGTACCATCTGCATGGCGCATTTCGTCCCAGGCAGCATCAAGGACATATTGTTGAAACATTTCGTTGTTTTGCATACCCTATTCTATCGCGTCTGCGTACTGTTTTCTATTGCCTGTTTGCATAATGAGCAATGGATTCGTTTGGTTGTTTTGTCACATCTATCGCCTCGTGCACGCTTCCCCACCGTCTATTCGGTACAGCAGTTCATCGCTTCATATGGATAAAAGCCGCGGTCTGATGACTGTTTTTGACGTATTGACGCATAACGACATTCACTCTATGATGACGTTGTACTGATATTTATGGTATTAAAAGAAAGAATCATCATGACTATCCAACACACGCCTGCGTCGGATGCTCGTATCGTCACCGAACGTATGACCGGCGCCCAAAGTTCCGTCGAAGTCATCGAGTACAACCAACTCGCAGGCAGTGATAACCTCGAAGTCGCAGCCAAGTTGTTCTATGCAAGTCAGGTGGGGATGCGCCTCAAGCAAATACGTATCATCCTCCAAAACGGGAGCGCCCAGCTCGAAACCGGCGTCATGCAGTTTATGAAGGGTAACATCGAGGCTGATACCACCCTTGGTGGAATCGGTGGTCTCGCCAAAAAAATGCTTACCAACGCGCTCACCCAAGAAACCACCTTCCGCCCGCGCTATCGCGGTGTCGGAGATATTTACTGCGAGCCGACATTTGGCCACTTCATGCTCGTTTCACTCGCAAACGAAGACGCCATCATCGATAAAGGGCTGTTCTACGCCAGCGAAGGATCTGTCGATGTCAGCGTCGCCATGCAAAAAAACCTGTCGTCAGCGATGCTCGGCGGTGAAGGATTATTCCAAACGAAAATCGCTGGAACCGGTTGGGCAGTCATGAATATCCCCGTTCCCGCTTCAGAAGTCATTCGCTATACTCTCAACAACGAAAAACTCAGTGTCGATGGGACCATCGCGTTATTGCGCAAGGGCAACATCGAATACCGGGTCGAAAAATCGAATAAGTCCCTACTTGGTTCTGCCATAAGCGGTGAAGGGCTCCTACAGACATTCACCGGCACCGGCGAGGTATGGTTGGCGCCGACGCAATCGTTTTATACGCGGATGCGGGCTGAAAGCCTGCAAAACCTCATGCGTACCACTGGGACGTCTCATAACAAGTAGTGCACTCTTCTCTCTGTCGCTAATAGAAGTGACGCAATGTAACTCCACCTGCACGGAAAGGAACTGTCTGATGGCACGCAAATCACCTACCGCTGCCCCGTTTGAATCGATCGAAGCATGGCTGAGCGCGCATCCGAATGAAGAAATAACAGCCAAAGAGCGCTTTGCTGCAATCCCGCCGGAAGTCACACACAAGATCTCGCGCTCGCTGACGTATTCCGGTGCGCAGGCATTGAGTACCTGGCAGACTGTGTCGACACAATTGAGAATATTCCAACAGTCGTTCGCTACAGCATCTATAAGCACGGATCCGCGCCAGTATTTTGCGAATATCGGGTTCTTCACAACGTTGGCATCGTTGTTCGAGGATCGACTCAATGCGATGTATGTGCATCGCAGTACTGTTTTGTACGGCAGTGCATACACAGAAAAGAACGATATGCATCTGTCGATACCGTCGAAAGCAGCAGTGCTCCGGGATGCAGGTGATATCAGTGCAGATGATCGTACCGCCTGCACGGAATTCACCAAGTGGCGCAATGCAATTGCCCACCAAGCACATTATCACAATGACCTGCTGTGTAGCGAAGTCTATGGGGCGGTGCATGCATTGTTTTTGACCATGCAGCGGATGCGTGCCCGACAAAAGACCGTTATCCGGAACGAACTCCAACGTTTTCCGACGTTGCAGGAGCAACAAGAAAAGGTCCAAGAGCTTTGCGAACAATTAACGGGCGCGACGACGCGCGCGTTCTTGCACAGCCAGCTGGGTGGCGGCACAGGTTCAAAAGCGCCGTTCCGGCATGGAGCACCCATCTATGTCGTACGCAATCCACGTACGTCTATCGTCAAGTTGACCGACGACAAACAATCCTCGTTTAGTTCCGCCCTCCAACACCTTGCTGGGCAGCAGTGGCATGTCCCGGTCTTCGAGCAACAGAATGCATTGGTCTATACTGGCATACACGCCGTTACCCTGCGGGTAAGTCATCGCAATGCTGAACTCACCTGTTAGTCGTGGTCAGTGACTGCGCCCAAACAATCCCCTCTATCATGCCGATAGAGGGGATGTGTGTGTAGAGACGAGATTCGTGATTCACCCCTTTGGGGGTACGAGAAAAACGTTTAGGGTGCTCCGGTATAGGTCGACATTTGTGCATGCGAAATGATGGTTGCATCACTGGCTACGACCAGTTTAGTCGCAGTCACTATCATGCGTTTTGGCAAAAACCCGAATTCGCCGAAATACCCAACGATGGTCGGCGTTGCCCGTATGTCGTATGCAAACAGCATGCCATAGTCGATGTTTGGATCTTTCCCTCCTGCATACAGGTACGATCCACCAGGGGACAACATGAGGGTGTCGAACAGCATGATTGGCAGTTTGATGCTACTCGGCATCGCGCTGGGGACTGGTTGGATCAGCAGATCTGCTTCTCTAATGCTGGATATCGCGATCTCGCTCGGACTTGCCGCATAGAGGATGTGATTGCGTTGCACTCCACTAAACGAACTCCGCACGACAATATCGCTATAGCGATTGGGACTGCGGTAGGCCGGTCTTGGGATAAACGATGCACCCGTGAACCGTGCCGTGACGATATACGAGCCAGGTGCTAACTCTGCGTTGTTCCCTACCGTCACAATGCGGAATTCACTGTTGTCAATACTGACGATTTTGGTTGGGGGACTGGGTAATCGGAGCTTTCTTCCATACAGAGTCGGTTTGCGCAAATCGACAACCTGCATTGCCTCGACCACCCCAAAGGGTGCAAGGTAATTTGTCGCATTCGGCGTCGCAGATCCGAGATATAAGTACCGACCAATGGCTAGTACAGCAGTGGGATCGGTAACCGCGGTTTTGTTGAATGCACCTAATTGGACAGGAGTTCCACTCGAGACATCGAACACATAGATGCCGATGGTATCCCATGTCATACGGCCGATGACATACAGGGTGTTCGGTGTCGTTTGACTGCGGGTTACCGAGATGAGGTATTGCACGGGGAGCGTCGTCGTGTTTTGCAGGGCCATCGTCGCCGACGAGAACCCTTTGAGTTGTGGCGTACCACCGCTCGTTCGATTGGCGGTATTGATGGAGTATATGGTTGCATCATCAGCAGATAGTGCATGGCCAGTGTTTGCGAATGTCGTCCGTACGCTCGCAGATTGGAATGCCACACGTGTTACCGTCAACGAAGGGGTACGTGTCAACGAAGCAGTCCGTGTTTCGGTCGGCGAGAGCGTAGCGGTAGCTGTGGGAGTACGCGTCAGTGTGCGTGACGCAGTCAGCGTGGCCGTTTTGGTCCAGGTGCGTGATCTGGTCGGGGTTTTCGAGCGCGTTCTCGTCCCGGTTCCGAGGAGTGCTTCGTTGGTGGCACTGAACGAATCGGCAAGGGCGGTTTGGGTCAGACGCACACTCGTAACCGTCATGCCGGTTATCTGCGCATTCACGGTGGCTGTTGCATTACTGATAGCAAGTGCTGTACTCGTCAGGGGGAATCCTGCCGTGGCCGTTAACTGTGCACGAGCCGTTCCCGTCGCCCGTATGCGCGCGACTGCGGTCGCCGATTGTTTGGCTTGGGCAGTATTGGTGCGGACAATCGCAGCTGCCACAGTTCGTGTTATTGGCTCGGGGGTCGAGGTCGCCCGTGTGAGTGTCGGGGTACGCGTCCGACTCGGCGACCCGTCAATCACTTCACGGGTGGCGCTTGCACGATCGTCGTTGCTATCAACGAGGGTAGTCGCACGGGCATCGGCTGTTCCTGCTAATTCGGCACGACGTGTTTCGGTGCTGATGCTGAGTTCGGTAGCGACAACCGGCACAAACGTCGGCGTATTTGATGGAGTCAACGTCTTGGTCGGTGACAGCGTTCGAGAAGGCGTCATGCTCGGCCCAAAAGTCGGCGACAAGGTTTTCGATGGCGTCATCGTTCGTGTCGGACTGTAATTCGGGTTCGGGGTAATCGTTGGAGTTTTCGTACGTGAGTGGGTGCGCGTTTGAGTAGGAGAAAAAAGCGATGCGGTCGTCGCAGTGCGTGTGCGGCTCGGCGTACGTGTGTTTGTTTCAGTCGGTTCTTCCGTGTCCGTCGGTTCTTCCGTGTCCGTCGGTTCTTCGGTATCTGTAGGCGTCTCGGATTCAGCAGGTGTTTCTGTCTCGGTAGGCGTCTCGGATTCAGCAGGTGTTTCTGTCTCGGTAGGCGTCTCGGACTCAGTAGGTGTCTCAGTCTCGGTAGGCGTTTCGGTCTCGGTTGCTGTTTCTGACGGGGTAGGTGTATCGGATGGTGTCGGTGTATCGCCAATAAGGAGCACACCTGCGGGGACGGGGGTTGCACGCGTCGTTGTCGACGCATCACCTAACTGACCATACGTATTTGATCCCCAGCAGCGTATCCCGTATGCGGTGGTAATGGCACAACTATGGGCATCCGAACGCGCAGAACGCACGAGTGGATGCGAATCGAGGACGGTCACCGGCGTCGCAGCGGTGCTGACGGCAGGATCCCCAAGGGCGGCGTCCCCCCAGCACTTTGTGACCAGGGACGTACTGATTGCACAAAAACTCCCCGCTTTGGCAGTTCCTGGGCTCCCAACGGCTCCGCTGATGGATTGTATATTGCTTAAGGTGCTGACCGGGATAGCAAAAAACGCGTCAGTGGTCGTCCCATCACCGAGCTGACCACCTGAATTGTCGCCCCAACACCAGACATTGCCTGTTGCATCCAGCGCGCAGAAACTATTGGTAGATGCCGCGATGGAAACAATATTTGCGAGGGTACCTGATGATTGTTCGACAGTGACCGGAGTGCTCCCACCTGCGGTGGTGCTCGACCCGTCGCCGAGAGCGCCCATGCTGTCATCCCCCCAGCATTCCACATTCCCAGTAGAAAGGACCGCACAGGTAGCGGTATTGGTCACGGCGAGAGTGAGTACCGTCGCTGACGTGGTGACTTCGTACGGCGTTGCAGACCCGGTGTTGATCGGGTCACCGACTTGCCCTGACGCGTTGAGTCCCCAGCAGACTGCTTTGGCAGTGGTATGTATCACGCATGCATGCGTGGGACCGACTGCCAACGCTGTTGCACCGTACAAATCAGGGATGAGTGAACCGGGATTGACACCGTCCACACATGTACTCAGACAACCAGATTCGCCGTTGCTGTCTGTTCCCCAGCAATACACGCGACCATTCGCCAGTAGCGCGCAGGTATTGTTCCCACCGGCCACGAGATCTGCAACGGCAAACAAGCCGAGGCGTTGCGTGGGTGCAGTCACAGAAACAAGTCCACTCGGAGCATACTGACGCCCCCAACACCAAACGACCCCCAAAGAGGTCAACGCGCAGGAAGAAGCATCTGACATGCCAAGGCGGCCGTTGGATGGAATTGTATTGCTCAGTGCGGTTGGGGACGCAGTAACCACAGGGCTTGGAGTCAACATAACCGTCGGTGTCGCAGGGATCGTCGTGGTTGCGCTCGCATTGATATCGAGTGCTGCCGTACCGTCGGTGACTGTTTGTATCGTCGTGTAGGCGGTGGTGTTCCCCACGCCGAGCTGGCCGTACGTGTTGTCGCCCCAACAGTAGACAGTACCATCGTCTTTGATTGCACAGGCATTGCGTAATCCGACAGAAATTCGCACGATGTTACTGGTGAGTTCGGTTTGGGGCGTCGTCGGTGCCGGTGCGTTTGTGGTTGTCCCATCACCGAGTTGCCCGTATGTGTTATCACCCCAGCAGGTTACCGCGCTGGTGGTGTGTAGGAGCGCACAGGCGCTACGGGCTTGGTTTGACATGGCCACGTTGACAGCGTCGGTGATTCCGTCGACATACCACGCCATGTTCATGGATGATTCAGCAGAATTCCCATCGCTATCAGCATCGTTATTGCCGAGGGTGCCGCGGCTATCATTGCCGGTACAGATGACTTTACCGTCGGTCACGACAGCGCAGGTGTTTTCGCTTCCCGATGCAATGTGGACAATATTTGAATGACCCGAAAAGGCAGCGATCGGGATGTTTCCATTGCCATTGGTACCGAATTGCCCGTAGCTGTTTTCGCCCCAACAGAGTGCGTTGCCAGATATCGTGATGCCACAACTATGATATTCACCCATTTCGAGCGATCGAAGTGCTGGAATTGCCGTCACGAGCGTGGGCGTAGTGACTAGGCTCGTAGGGATGGGATCAATGCCGAGTTGACTGGTATTGCGCCCCCAACAATAGACTGCATCGGTGCTCAGGATTGCGCAAGAAGTGCTGTCACTTACTTCGATCTGGCTTGCCGAGTGCGGAAAACCCGTTATTTCGACCGGAGTAGTGACATCGGTGGTCGTTCCATCGCCGATTTGCCCGTACGTGTTGTCGCCCCAGCAGTAGACTTTTCCTGTATTTTGAATGGCGCAGGCATGTGCGGTGCCGACATGCAGATGCTCGATACTCGAGAGGGTGGATACCGGAACGGCATAACTTTTGGAAACAGTCGTGCCGTCACCCAGCTGACCGTCGCTATTCTTGCCCCAACACCATACTGCTCCGGTGCTATCCAGCGCACAGGCAAAACCAGATCCAACCGACACCTTTGGGCCCGGGATGGTGTGGCTTCTGGATGCCGCAAAAGCATCAGCAGGCTGCAGCATGATAGGGAGTATGAGCAACAATGCTACATATAGGTGTTTATACGATTTCAACATGCGTTGCCTCTCAATTGTCCGTACTATAGCCTGTGGTGCAGACGATGAAAAGCAGTTTGGATTACAAATCATATACGGAAGACGAAATCAATCTGTAATCAAAATGGGCTGCTCGGGTGTATCCTGAAAAAGAACCGTACACGTAGGACGTCTGTCGGTGTCGTTTTTGTTCAGAAAGATTCGTTGTCGCAACACGCTGAATTGCTGTTTATGTATTTGACATGCATTACATATTCATCTATAATCGGTTTAGTCCTAACCGTATAACGGCTTGTTCGAATATGTGTGTGCGCGGAACCTCCACGCATGGACGTTTGAGAACTTGACTCAGGTTGGTTGTTTGCGCATAGCGTTGCGAGTGGCACGCAAATGAGCACACGTTAGTAGAAGATTTGGAAGGATAGCTATGAAGATTTTCCTCTTCGGCGACTCGCTGTTCGACAATGGCGCTTACGTTGGTAACGGCCCAACGGTCACTGCTTCACTCGAAGCCATGTGGTCGGCTGGTGTCGAGCGTGTTGCACGTGATGCACACGTCATCTCCAGCATCCCTTACCAGTGGGAAGAAGCACGTCGCATCGGTCTGAACCCAGCACATGACGCAGTTGTCGTCAGCGTTTCGGGCAAGGACTTCTTGAACCGCTTGCACCTCTGGATGGAGCCATGCCCAACCATTGCTGACGGTTTGTTGCAGATCCACGAGATTCTCTCGTCGTTCTACGCAACCTACACCGCAATGGTCGACGAAATGGTCGCCCGCGGTTGCCGCCACTTGGTGTTGACCACCATCTACCCAGTGTTCGACATGCAGCGCATCGAATACATGGTCACCTCCGTCCCAACCCGTGTCTCCAAGACCTGGGCTGTGACCGCACCAATCATCAACTTGATGAACTCACACATCCGTGCAGAGGCCAAGCGTGTCGGTGCCAAGGTTGTTGACCTGTACCACAGCGACATCGAGCCAAACGACATTGTGTTCGGCATCGAGCCAGGACCAACGGCTAGCCCCAAGATTGCCCAGGCAATCGTCAAGGCAATGCGCGTTTCCTAAGCGTACCGTCATCGAGCGACCGCACACGATGTGTGCGGTCGCTTTTTTGTGTTTCGATGCAGCCGTTGATTGTGTTGTACACGTACTGACTACGCCTGAGTGGTACGATGAGTGGTGCAGAGAAAGGAACATGCGATGCAACTCACCGGACTTCATCATGTCACTGCAGTGACCAAGAATGCCCTTCAGAACCTCGCCTTTTATACACAGGTCCTTGGGATGCGTCTCGTCAAGAAAACGGTCAACCAAGACGATGTGTCTGCCTATCATTTGTTTTATGCCGACGCAGTCGGCAGTGCGGGTACCGATTTGACCTTTTTCGAATGGCCCATGATTGGGACGCAGACCCCCGGTACCGGTGCAATCGATATGATTGCACTGCGTGTGGCAGACCAGGCAGCCATCGATTATTGGGTGACGCGCTTCGATGCGAAGGGTGTTTCGCATGACGAACCGTATCTCTGGATGGGTGATCGGCCTGCTGTGGCATTCCGCGACCCAGAAGGACAACAACTCATGCTCATCAGTGATCACGGTCACGGCGGAGGGGTACCATGGGACAAAACAGACGTACCGCTGGCGCATGCGATTCGTGGCTTGTTTGGGGTAGGCATTACCGTAAGCACGCGTGATCAGATGGAATTGTTGTATCGCGATGTCTTTGGGTTCACGTTTCATCACCAGATGGCACATCCGACAATAGCAGGACGCGAGCTGCTTCTTTTTTCGGCTGGTGAGATCGCTGGTGGGACGTTGGTGGTGCAAGTGGCACCAGATTTACCCGCGAGTCGGTTGGGTGCCGGTGGGGTGCACCATATCGCGTTCCGTGTACCCGATGTGTCTATCGCAGCACGATGGATAGAGCGTTTGCGGTCAGTTGGGTTACAACCAACGACGGTGATTGATCGTTTTTACTTCCAATCCGTCTACACCCGTGTGCCCGGTAATATCTTGATAGAGCTCGCTACTGATGGTCCCGGCTTTGCACAAGACGAACCCCTCGAAACGATGGGGCAAACACTGTCGCTCCCTCCATTCCTCGAGTCGCGCCGGCGTCAGATTGAAGCTGGACTCAAGCCTCTGCCGTAGGTGGTATGGTATGATACGGGCATTCTCGTAAATGGAGACACGCTGCATGGAGCAGACTCCGATGTACTCGGTGGTGATTCCTGTCTACAACAGTGCCCGTATTGTCTCCACCGTCGTGGAACGAACGGTGGCATTTTTCGAAAACCAGCAATGGACATACGAAATCATACTGATAAATGATGGCAGCAAAGATACCAGTTGGAATGTCATAGCGGAGCTTGCTCGGGTATACCCGTGCGTGATTTCCCTGAACTTATTACGGAATTATGGTCAGCACAATGCGGTGTTTGCTGGGATGCATCGGAGTACCGGTGCATTTGTCATTACCATCGATGACGATCTACAAAATCCACCCGAAGAGATAATCCACTTAGTGGAGGCTGCAGCACAGGGCCATCATGACGTGGTGTTTGGGAAGTTTCAACAAAAAAAGCATTCACTCGTCCGTCGCATTGGCAGCGGGGTGATTCGCTTGATGAACAATCGGATTTTTCTCTGCCCCGCCACGATTACCCCGAGCAATTTTCGCTTGATGAGCCGTGAAGTCGTCAATCGTATGCTCGAATACAAGACAGCGTACCCATACACGACCGGCCTGGCGTTGATGTTTGCGCATTCGGTGGGGAATGCATCTGTGCAGCATCTCGAGCGTGCGGAAGGCAAAAGCAACTATAACCTCTACAAAATCTTGAGCCTGGTGCTCCGCATTTTGTTCAATTATTCGATATGGCCGTTACGATTGGTCACACTGACAGGATTTGCGATTTCGATTGTGAGTTTTTTGATTGGTGTGATTGTGGTGGTGCGTAAGCTCCTCGATAACATTCAAATCGAAGGGTGGACGGGAATTATCGTGATGCTGGCCGTCTTAAATGGACTCATCATTTTGATGCTGGGGATGCTCGGAGAATACGTCATTCGCATTTTGCAGCATCTCAACTCGCGTGAGACTTTTTATATCAAAGAGATTGTCGAATAATGACGCAACATTTTTTCATTGGTGGTGCTCAACGATCCGGTACCACATATGCATATCACCTCTGTGCCGATCACCCCGAAATCGAAATGGCATTGCCGGTGCGACCCGAACCAAAGTTCTATCTCAACCCCAAACTCTATAGCCAAGGGTACGCATATTATCGTTCGACGTATTTTGGGAAGAAGCCGGGAGCGCGTCTATACGGCGAAAAAAGTACCAGCTACATCGAAGTTGCGTCTGCCGCAAAAGCCATGGCAGAACAAATTCCCGATGCGAAAATCGTTTTTGTGTTGCGCAATCCGATCGAACGTGCGATTTCGAACTATCGGTTCAGTCTTTTTCATGGTGTCGAAAACGTCAGCATGGAAGAAGCATTCCGTCGTGAGGCAGAACGTGTCGAACAGTTCGATCATCAGAAATACTCGGTCTCTCCGTATGCATATTTGCGGCGTGGGCGCTATATCGAATACATCGAAATGTGGGAGCAGTTTTTTCGACCCGAACAAATACATATTCTCATTTACGAACAAATGGTGAGTGCAGACGCACCAGTACGCGGGTTATATGCTTTTCTTGGTGTCGATACCGAGTATCGCGCGCCGACGCGTGGCGAGATTATCAATGCCAACAGTGAAGACGCAGGTGAAGAGCTGTCCGTGGCACTCCGGACAGAGCTTCAGGCACACTATGCCCCGTATACCGCACGGTTGCGCGCGCATACGGGGCTGGCTATCCCAGAATGGGATGTCGCTTAAGCGTCTGTGTTTTGAATATCTACTGCACAGTGTTGGCGTAGGCTTTCGGTAGCTGCCAATGCAACCCGCAAGCTCGCCATTGCATCGGCAATGTCGGGCTTGGGTGTTTTTTGGGTGCGTAGACAGTCAAAAAAGTAGACCAACTCTGCGACGTACGCATCCGCGAAGCGGTTTGCAAAAGAGGCATCAGGGACGGCAGCGGGGGTACCATCCCCATCTGTGGGCAGTGCGCCAGGAGCAGCAACGAATGCTCGTGCACGTGCGCCAGACAATTCGGTACGGATGTCGTAGCCCCAGGCAGTACGCCGGCCACCTTCGATAATGCCCAGCGCACCGTTTGCGAATTTGAGCATCACCATCACGGTGTCGACATCACCGGCTTCATGAAATCCCGGATCTACGAGGACAGACCCCCACGTATGCACCGATGTGATTTCGCCGACAAGGTGTAATGCGAGATCGAAGTCATGAATGAGCATATCGAGGCAGATACCGCCGCTGGTCTTGATGAAGGCCAAATTGGGTGGCGTTGCATCGATGCTGACAGCGCGGAAGCGTTCGATAGCGCCGAGTTCGCCGGCATCGATTTGCTGTTTGAGTTGGGCATAGCGTGCATCAAAGCGACGCATATAGCCAATCATGACGGGGACGTTGTGCTGCGCAGCCAAGTCGCGGAGGAAGGCGGCATCAGCGAGTGTCAGGGCGACCGGTTTTTCACACCAGACGGGTTTGCCGGCACGTATCGCAGCGGCAATCAGATCGCGATGGGTCCCAGTCGGAGTAGCGATGAGCACCACATCGACATCTGGCGCAGTGATTGCACCGAGCGGGTTGTCTGATGCACGCGGTGCATCGACGATGGCGGCACCGCGTTGGGCTGCTTCGCGTGATGCATCCGCGACTTCGACCACTCGCACCCCGGCGATGGTGCGCAAGTTCGCCAAATGCATCATTCCAATGCGTCCGGCTCCGAGGAACGCAATCCGGATGGGCTGCTGTTGCGGAATACTCATGATATTTCTGCCAGTCTGACAGGACGGCGCTCGGTGTAGCTCCGTCGTGCAGCGAGCCCGGCAATAAGAGCTTTGCGGGCATCCGCACCACCGACGGCAGCAGGGACGCCGGCCGTGATGGACTGCACAAACGATTCTATTTCGGCGGCATATGCAGCTGCATAGCGCTCCATGAAGAAGTTGAGCGGGAGGTCTCGGCTGATTGCATGTGCGGTACTCAGTGTGGTGTTGTTTGGGTAGTTATTCGATGTCTCGATACTTCCGGCACTGCCAAAAACTTCGGCACGCTGGTCATACCCATACACGGCTTGTCGACAGTTATCGATGGTGCCGATCGCACCATTGCTGAAGCGGAGCAGGGTCACGTGTGTATCGATATCGCCGGCTTCGCCGATCGCAGGGTCGACCGTCACACCCCCTTGGACGTAGACTTCTTCGATATCACTGCCCATCAAGAAGCGGGCGATATCCCAATCGTGTATCGACATGTCGAGGAAGATCCCGCCCGAAACCTTGATGTAGCTGATGGGCGGCGGGGCGGGATCGCGACTAACGATGTGCAGGATTTTGGGTGTGCCGATGGTACCATCGGCGACCGCTTGCTGGATGCGCACAAAGTTGGCGTCGAAGCGTCGATTAAAGCCGATTTGCAGGGTGACCCCCGCAGCGGCTACCGCAGCAATGGCACTATCTGTTTCAGCCAGGTCGAGTGCGATGGGTTTTTCGCAGAAGATGTGCTTCTTAGCGGCGGCAGCCGCTTTGATGTACGTGGCATGGGTGTCGGTTGGGGTACAGATCATCACCGCATCGATTGATGGATCGTTGATGAGCTGCATACAGTCAGTGGTGATGTGAGTGACACCGTGTTGCGACGCTACCTGTGCCGCTGCATTGGGCATCGGGTCAGCAATGGCGACGAGCTGTGCGCTCGGGACGCGTTGTACGATGGTCCGGGCATGTACCTGCCCGATGCGGCCGGCACCGAGGAGTGCGATGCGTACTGTTATCGGCATAACGTTATCCTAAATAATCACGTTCGCGGGTGCGGTTGGCAGCCCACTCCGTGCGTTTGGCTTGGACTTCTGGGTTAGTGCTGACTTCTGCAGGGGGGACGTCCCACCAACTGTCGTACCCAGGCACACCATGGTACCGGTCGTTGCGCACATAGACGACCGTGGTCGTGGGATTGCGACGGGCTTGGGCGATGCCGGCGACGAATGCGTCGTAGTCCGTGCATTCGATGACGGTTGCCCCGAGGCTCCGGGCATTTTGGGCCAAATCGATGGGGATGCGGACTACATCATTCCCATCGGCATCAGATGTCACGCGGTTGTCTTGGGAGTAGGCATAGCGTGTCCCAAAACCACTTTGCCCGAGTGAGCGACTGAGGCCACCGATACTTTTGTAGCCATCGTTGTCCATCAAAATCACGATGAGTTTGCGATCTTCTTGGATGGCGGTGACAATCTCGGACGACATCATCAACCAGCTGCCATCACCGACCATCACATACACTTCGCGGTCAGGGGCGGCCATTTTGATACCCAGACCACCGGCGACTTCGTACCCCATACAGCTGTTTCCGTACTCGAGGTGGTAGTTTTTGGGGTGACGAGCGCGCCACAATTTATGCAAGTCACCCGGCAAACTCCCTGCGGCACATACCATGATGGCACCGGGGTCGGACAGCTCGTTGACGGCACCGATTAACTCGCCTTGGCTCGGTAATGGGTTGAGCCGGATGTCATAGATGCGCTGGACTTCTTGGTCCCAGGCTGCACTCAGGCGTTGTGCGGTTGCACGGTACGCGGCGTCGACAGAATATCCCTGCACCGCAACCAACAGCTCTTCGAGGCATGCCCGTGCGTCCCCCACGATGCTGGTGGCAGCGTGTTTGACGGCATCGAGCTCGCAGACATTGATGTTGATGAAGTGCACATCGGGATGAGCAAATGCAGTTTTGGAGCTGGTCGTAAAGTCGCTATAGCGTGTGCCAATGCCTATAATCAGGTCGGCATCGCGGGCGATTTGATTGGCTGCGAACGTACCGGTCACCCCGATTGCACCGAGATTGAGGGGATGATGGTACGGGAGTGCACCTTTGCCGGCCATCGTCTCGCCGATGGGAATGCCCGTAGCGTCGACAAAAGCAGTCAGCGCTGCCGTTGCATCGCTGTAGATGACCCCGCCACCGGCGATAATCAGTGGTCGCTTGGCCGCTTTGATGCGTGCAACTGCACGTTGCAGGGCGGCGATGTCGGGGCGCTGCCGTGGGATATGCCAGGTACGTGGGCGAAAAAGCGCAGTGGGAAAATCGAAGGCTTCGGTCTGGACGTCTTGCGGCAGTGCCAAGGTCACTGCGCCGGTGTCGCTCGGACTGGTCAGCACGCGCATTGCTTCGAAGAGCGCACTACTCAGCTGGTCGGGACGGTTGATGCGGTCCCAATATTTGCTGACGGGTTTGAAGCAATCATTGGCCGAGACATCTCGGCTGTGTGCCCACTCGAGCTGCTGCAAGACGGGGTCGACGTTGCGCCGGGCGAAGATATCGCCGGGGAGCAGAAGCACCGGTAACCGGTTGATGGTAGCGGTCGCTGCACCGGTGACCATATTGGTTGCACCGGGTCCGATGGAGGTGGTACAAGCCAACGTTTGGAGGCGGTTTGCTGTTTTGGCGTAGGCAGTCGCGGCATGGACCATGGCTTGTTCGTTGCGGGCTTGATAGTAGCGGAGCGCAGGGATTTGTTGGAGCGCTTGCCCCATCCCCGACACATTCCCGTGCCCGAAAATCCCGAAACAGCCGGCGAAGAATTTCTGTTCGATCCCGTCGCGCTCGACCGATTGTTGGGTCAAAAATGTCACAACGGCTTGCGCGACCGTGAGGCGTGTGGTCGACATAACATCCCTTTTCTTAAAACGACGACAATACGATCTAGAGATCGCCGTGTAATCCGATGAACTGCTCTATCTCGTGCATGCTGGGCATGAAGTTGGCACAGCCGTGCTTTGTGACGACAATTGCTCCACACGCATTGCCGAGCCGAGCGGCACGGTGCAAGCTCCAGCCGTGGGCAAGACCATGAATGACGCCGCCCGCATAGGCGTCACCCGCGCCGAGAATGTTGTAGACCGTGACCGGGAATCCTGGGGCATCGGTGCGATCGATCCCGGCGGGGGTTACCACGTGCACACGTGAGCCATCGGCACCACGTTTTTGGAAGAGAACAGTGGGTCCCATACCCAAAATGGTGTCGATAGCGGCATCGACATCGCCACTGACGCGGGCGTCTGATACTTGCGAGTGCGTCAATGTGACGGTGGCAGACTCACCCATCATCATGGCGTTGATTTCGTCTTCGGTGCCCAATACGATATCTACCGAGCGCAATGCAGAACGCAACGTGACACCGAAGGCACGCGCGTCGTGCCATTGATCCGGCCGGAAGTCGATATCGAGAACGACTTTGGTGCCATGACGTTGTGCATACTCGCAGGCAAACAACGTCGCACTCCGGGATGGTTCTTTGCAGAAGCCGGTCCCGCTCACCAGCAGATAGTGCGCGTCAGCAATGGGGCTTGTGAGCACATCGTCGATGGTGAGTTCGATATCGGCGCAGTTGTCGCGGTAATAGGTCAGCGGGAACTTGTTGGGTGGTTCGATTCCCAACACAACGGCGCTCGAACGATGCCCGGGTTTGCGCGGGGTGTAGCGCGTCTCGATGCCCTCTTTTGCACAGAAGTTGAGGATGAAGTCACCCACCTGGTCAGCACCGACTGCCGTCAGCAACGCGGTTTTGGAGCCGAGTCGCTGGGCGGCCACGCTAATATTGGTCGGACACCCACCGACATATGCCGCAAAACTCGAGATGTCGACGAAGGCGGCCCCGACATCGTTCGCGTACAAATCGATCGACGAGCGGCCCATACACAAGACATCAAAGCGACGACTCATGATTAGCTCCCCTGCGGGTAGAGCGGGAGTCGTGGGTCAGTGCCTTTGTAGTGGTCTTTGACCCAGGTATGCTGGGGGTCATCGACATTGGCGAGCGATTGTGCACTCCCGGCTAACACATTCAGATAATACGTGGTGTAGCCCGGTGCACTCGTCACGGGATGGTAGCCGGCAGGTACCAGCACCACGTGATCCGGTCGTGCAACGAGCACCGCGTCGATCGGCGATCCGGCGGCATGGATGGGGGAATGTTCATCGGTGTAGACCCGTTGGAAGGCAAATCCATCGGGTTTGTCGTGCTTATAAAAATAGACCTCTTCGAGATTTGCTTCGAGCAATGTTCCATCTGGAGCAACCCGATGGACGTCGTGCTTGTGTGGGGGGTAGCTCGACCAGCTGCCGGATGGTGTATATACCTCAACCAACACCAGCCGTTCGCAGGCGAATCCCGGCGGCATCAATTGGTTGATTTGGCGGGTGGCATTGTCGCCGCCGCGGATTTCTTGTTTGATGTCGGCAGGGGTGACCAAGACCGGGGCGTGTGGAACGGATGCCTCGACCCACGTGAAGGCAAACTCACAATCGCTCGTGGCATGCACCGTGAACGACGTATGTAGGGACTGGTAGAGGACATACGCGCCGCCGGCAAAGACATGTGGACGCCCGCCGATATCCCATGTACCAGCAGTGCTCGAGACATGGGCAGTCCCACTCAGCATCACGAGAGCGGATTCTTGCGTTGTCGTGGCAAAGCTCCACGCGCCACCTTTGGATAAGCGGCGAACCTGGAAGTTGATGTGCTCCCACTGCGCGAGTTCGGGTGTGACTTCGACCACGACGTGTGGATCGCGTGCATTGCCTGGTGCTACCAAGAGATTGGCTGCGGTGTAGGTCGGTGTCATGTGCGGAATCCTTTCAGTAGTGGTGAACTGCTCTCACGGGCTATCATATGCGGGGCAAGCAATGTGTCTGCCGCGGTATCACCCTCGATGAGGGCGGCTAAGGTGCGCATTGCGGTCTGGCCCAGGAGTTCTTTGGGTTGGGCAACGGTACTCAGCGGTGGCCAGCTATAGCGTGCCATTGCCAAATCGTCGAACCCGACGACGCTGATTTTGTGTGGGACTCCCATACCACTGGCTCGGAATCCTGCCAACGCACCGAGCGCGAGTGCATCGTTGTAGCAAAACACTGCCGAGACGCCGGGCTCGTCAAGTCCAGTAGCCAGGGCATAGCCGCCCTCGATGTCGGGAACGTCTGCGGGGCATTCACGCCGGTGTATCCAGCTCGCATGAATCCCACGGTTTACGAGCGTATCGATAAACCCCAACGAGCGCTGCAGGTTTGAACCGGGACGTTTGAGCGAGCCGAAGTAGACGAATTTCTGGTGGCCGAGCTCTAGCAGATGCTGGGCAGCAAAAACTCCTCCCGTATAGTTGTCGATGGCAACACTCCGGAATACCGGAGATTCAAACTGGCGCTGACTATTGATAAAGACCGTCGGCGTGGCGCGTGATTCGAGATACCGTACATCGTCTGGAGTGAGTTGGGAATCGACCACGATGACCCCGTCGACGCGCCGCTGGTGGAGCTTTGTAATGGCATCCAGCTGACGGCTAGCGTTGTGGGCTGCAGCATGCAACAGCAACGATTGCTCGTTGATCGTACACACATCGTCGATTCCTTTGACCACTTCACCCCAAAAAGGATCCGCCATGTCCGGTACGACAACACCAATGGTCCGCGTCTGTTGTTGCTGCAGGCTCTGAGCGATTGCATTGGGGACGTATCCCATCTCGTGTGCGAGCGCACGGATGCGCTTGCGCACAGGCTCACTGATGCGCGCATGATCCCGCAAGGCGCGCGATACGGTGGTGTGCGATACCTCTGCTCGCTGTGCGATGTCCATGATGGAAATCCTGCGCGCCATGTATCCCTCGCTCTCAGCGCTTCTTAAGAGTTGTGCACACGTGTGCGCGTTTGGATGTGGGGTATTATTATTGATAGGAGCAAAAAAGTCAATTGAGAGAGGGAAAACACCGTATGAAGAACATACTGCTCATGTGTCTTATGCTCCTTGTGGTGAGTTGTGGGACGTCCACTCCAGCTGTAGAACCTCTTCCAACGGCGCAGACCGAAGTAGCCGCAGAGCCGACGGTAGCAGTCGCCGATATCGCTCCTACCGCAGCACCAACCGAACCCGTCTCCGGACCGGCCGACTCGGCTGCAGCCCGGGTGTTTGTGATTGATGGTGCACAGAGCAGCGCATCCTACGCGGTCGAAGAAATCTTCTTCTCGGACAACCGATTGTTCACCGCTGTCGGCGTGACCAATGCAGTCGAAGGTGAATTTGACATAACCACCAACGACAAGCCAAGCGGTAACGTCTCCCGTATTCGCGTCGATTTGCGTACCCTCAAAAGCGACAGCCCGCGCCGTGATAATGCAATCCGTCGGAAGTGGTTGGAGTCAGACACGTACCCGTATGCTGAGTTCGTTTCGACAGGAGCGCTCAACCTGCCCGAGAGTTATACCGACGGTACACAAGTCACATTCACGCTGGTGGGCGATATGACGGTGCGCGATGTCACCAAACCAGTCGAGTGGACGGTCGTCGGTACGCTGCAGGGCAACACGGTAACCGGTGAAGCCAAAACGGTCATCAAGATGAGCGATTTTGGGTTTGCCGCGCCGGATATCGGTGGTGTGCTCAAGGCCGAGGACGAAGTCGCTCTGACGGTGACGTTTGTGGCTGTAGAAAAGTAACCAAGGGAATGGTAAGAATGCAACGGGGTGCACCCGTACCATTTCTCCATAGCTACATCACAAAAAACCGCCACAGCCTCGGCTGTGGCGGTTCTGTAGGTATCGCACTACTTCCTGGTGGTGAACTTGCGATAGCCACCAGATGAGATGGTGGTTCCTCCGGTGTTCTTGGCACGGACCTGCCAGAAGTAGCTCTTCCCTTTGGCGAGGCCAGAGACGGCGACGGTGCTCTTATTGCCAGTGCTTTGCCAATTGGTACAGGCGGCCTGGGTCAGCGCAATACAGTATTCGTAGCTGGCGGCACGGGTGCTGGCCGCCCACGTGAGCGTGACGGTAGTCGGTTGCTTTGAGGCGTTATTGGGCGGGCTGGTCAGGTTGAAGGCAGCTGGTGGAAAAACGACGGTGAATTGACCAAAACTCGTGCTATCTGCATACGTCGTCCCTGCAGCATTGATGGCCCGTACCTGCCAGTAATAGGTGGTGTTGTGTTCAAGACCCGTGTTCGTAGCAGTCGTGCTTGTGCCGGTGTTCGTCCACGTGGTGCAGGCGGCCGTTGAGGTCGCCATGCAGTATTCGTAGCTGGTGGCGTTGGATATCGCATCCCACGTGAATGTCGTCGTGGTGCTGGCGATTGTCGCATTTTTGGCAGGTGTTACCTTGGCAAAGGAGTTTGGCTTGCCTTCGTCTACGAGTACGGGCGCCGGTACATACAGGAGCTTGAGGTTTTTGCTCGTGTAATCGTAATAACTGATGACGGGTACAGTACTCGACGTCAAGGCAATCGACGTGAAATACCCAACAAACCCGGTACCATCGAAGGTCGAAATGGTGGGGCTTGTACAGGTCGCATCGTCACACACCGCGAGTTTGAGGGCGTAGTTGGTGGCATCGGTATAACTGATGATGGGTAGATTACTCGGCGTTACGGCAACCGAGGTGAAATATCCAACTAACCCGGTGCTATCCAGGGTCGTGATGGTGGGGCTCGTGCAGGCCGCATCGCTACACACCGCGAGTTTGAGGTCGCCATTGAATAATTCGGTATAACTGATGACAGGGAGATTACTCGAGGTCAAGGCAATCGAGGTGTGCAGCCCAGCGAAATCGGTGCTATCGATGGTCGAGATGATGGGGCTCGTGCAGGCCGTATTGGTACACACCGCGAGTTTGAGATCGCCGTATGTGAAATCTTGATAACTGATGACGGGTAGATTACTCGCGGTTACGGCAATCGAGGTGTATATCCCAACAACCCCAGTGCTATCGAGGGTCGAGATGACAGCACTGCTGCAGGTAGGATTGGAACACACGGCGAGTTTCAGGTCTCCGTTGGTTTCATCGTGATAACTGATGACGGGCACATTGCTCGACGTTACGGCAAGCGAGGTATACATCCCAACGTTCCCGGCGCTATCGATGGTCGAGATGGTGGGGCTCGTGCACGCCGCATTGGAACACACCGCGAGCTTCAAGTTTTCGTTGGTGGCATCGTAATAACTGATGACAGGGAGGTTACTCGACGTCAAAGCAAGCGAGCTGTACTGCCCAACATCCCCGGCGCTATCGATGGTCGATATGGTGGGACTCATGCAGGCTGCATCGTTACACACTGCAAGTTTGAGGTCGTAGTCGGTTTCATCGTAATAACTGATGACGGGCAGATTACTCGACGTCAAAGCAAGCGAGCTGTACTGCCCAACAGAGACACTTGCCGAGCGTGGTTCGACACTCGTACGAGCAGGATCTGCCGGCAATGCTTCGGACAAGGGTTCTTCGGTACGTGTTGGAATGCGTCCATCGTTGGTGGCGTAAATTTTCGTCCCAGCAGTCATGATGAGATTGTTGACAAGGAGCGTGAGCAGGACACTAATGGCTGCGATAACCTTTCGCGATGGTAACGTGAGCATGCACTTCTCCTTTTCGTCCGAAAGCATACTCACCGTAGGAAAGCTATGCACATGAATCAGACTTGGTAAATGTTGAAAACTTTGCCTACTGATTATACGTTGTACAAATCTACGAAGGCAGTCATAGAGCGTATGTCTCTGTGCCAAGTTCTGTAGCAGGTGGTATACCTGCATCACTAAAAAACAATCCGCCACAGCCTCGGCTGTGGCGGTCGGGATTTGTTCAGGTGTGTTTGATGCGTTTACCGAGCCATCACCACGTATTGTGGGACCATGCCGGCCTGCACCTGGCGAATGGTATCGATGGTGGTCGTGATGATGCGTTCGATGGCTTCGTGGCTGTTGAACGCATTGTGGGCGCTCGCAATCACATGCGGATGGGCAAGGATGTCTTTGAGGAGGTGTGCTTCGGGGGTGCGGGTAACGGTGCCGATCAGATGTTCGTATTCTTCGACATCGAGGCCTGCGGCGCGGATCTGCCCACTATCCAACCCCGCCAAGAGTGCTTCGTTGGAGATAAGCGCCCCGCGCGACGTGTTGATAATTATCACACCACGTTTGATGAGTGAGAGTGCAGCCATATCAAAGACGTGATGCGTCTGCGGTGTCAATGGGGCGTGGAAAGAAATAACGTCGGCTTGCTGGTAGAGCACATCGAGCCCGACATACGTCGCCTGCACGTCACGTGCCCAACCTTCGTCAGGTTGAATGTCGTATGCCAAGAGATTCACGCCAAACCCGGTACACATGCGCCCAAAGTTGCGGCCGATACGTCCTGTACCGACAATACCGATGGTTTTTTGAAACAAATCAATACCGCGGAGCCCCACCACATCTGCACGGAAGTCCCGTTGCAACCGGACCGTACTCGGGATGAGCAGGCGGCAGCTCGCCAGCATAAGTGACATCGCGTATTCGGCGACGGTCCGTTCCCCATACGCCGGGACGTTACACACGACAATCCCGTGTGCATGGCAATACTCCACATCGATGTGATCATACCCGGTAGAGCGCGTTGCAATGAGTTGCAAATGCGGGAGGCGGGCGATGTCTTCGGCACGCACAGCGGTATGAATAAACACACTGAGGATGGTGGTGTCTGGGTGAATAGCGCTACATGGGGTCCCCGCAGGATGGAAGGCAAGAGAAACACCCGGCCAAGCAGCCACAAACTGGGCTTCTTCGCCGGATTCATTCAGGATTATCGAAATCATCGGGTGACCTCAGACAACATTATGCGTTCTGTGGTTGGGGGCGCAGGGGGTGGTGTGCATAACGTTCGCCCAGGGGATGATTGACACAACCGAGCCGGGCGTTGCTCCGACTGAGTAGAAGTTTGCGCATCGGACCCATCTGCACCGCGTCTTTGGCGATGTGCCCTGCCTTATACGCAGCCATCACTGCGGGGTAGCTGGCCTCGGCGCCCATGTTGGCAAGTGCCAGTGCAACCGATGCATTGCGATCCGGTTGATTCGATGTGAGGCGTTCTTCGAGCGCGGATGTCAACAGTGCAACCTCGCTTGGTTGGGCGTAGCTCAGGTATGCGAGTGCGAGGGCTGCGCGGTGATGACCGACATTACTGGTATGGTCGTCGTCGAGGAGTTCCAAAATGGTTTTGATGGCGCCGACGCCATTGCGGGCAATAACCTGCGGGACCTCGCCATCCCAGATTGTCGTGCGTTGTTCGGTGACTTTGTCTGGCGCAGACGGTACGGGGGCGTGGATGAGCGCTGCAATGGAATCGACGCTGTGACACTCGCCCAACAGACGCAATGCATGGATAGGCGCATAGCACAGCGGTGCTGGGCCAACGAGCATGGTGGTGTCGATGGCCAAGGCGGTCAGTGGAGCAAGCGCATCAGCGCCGCAGTCGATGATATGTGCGGCCAGGGGGAACGGCATTTCGGGACCGACAGTGCGGAGCTGACGCATGTATTCTTGGATTTCGATGGAGGTAGTCATGTGCGATTCCTTGTGTTGTACGATGCTGACAGTGTACCAAAGTTCAGAGCTCTTGCGCCTCGTGAGCGCCGAAGCCCCAATACCCGTTCATGTGAAAAAAGCGAATGGGCGCATAGGAATGCCGATGGTGGTGACTCGGACCGTGGCGCCGCAGCGCTTTCTGATGGAGTGCGGTCCCGTAGCCTTTATGGGTAGCATACCCGTAGCGTGGTGACGCTGCTTCGAGCTGCGTCATGACGCGATCGCGCGCTACTTTGGCAATGATCGATGCTGCTGCAATGCTCAGTGAACGAGCGTCACCATGGATGAGGTTCATCTGTGCAATCCGCCAGGTATCGAACCGAACGGCATCAATGAGTAACGCATCTGGGACCAGCGAAAGCCCAAAAATTGCTTGCTGCATTGCCGTTCGGGTTGCCTGCATGATGCCCATACAATCGATGTCGTGCGCACTAACCCAACCGATGGCCGCGGAGCGTATGTACGGCTGCAAGACTGCGACGAGGGATTCACGTTGCTGTTGACTCAGTTTTTTGGAGTCGTCGATACCATCGAGCACCTCTGGATGGTCGTAGACCGTCGTATCGAGCACTACCGCCGCTGCCATCACGGGTCCCGCCCAGCAGCCACGACCCACTTCGTCGACCCCTGCGATGGCGTGTGCCCCGTTTGCACGGAGGACACGTTCATGGTCACAAGTAGGTGGCATGGCGTGTCCCGATCAACACATGCAGACGTGTCTTGCCGACCACACAATCAGGCGTGGTGATATGCCAGCCAGACTCGTGCATGTCATTCCAGAGCGGATGGGCCCTGACATCATGGCTGCCAGCACTCAGCAAGATGACCAAACGGCCTTCGGGTCGCAGGACACGTGCCACTTCGGCTAATGTCTGTGGTTCACTGATGTAGGGCGCAGGGAAGACGGCAACGACCGTTGCTTGCGACGCATCTGCACACGGAATCCAGCGCGTATCGGCACGCATGATGCGGGTCGTCCTACGCCGGGCAGCGCGGAGCATTCTGGCAGAACGATCGATACCAAACGCACTGATACCGCGTGCTGCCAAAGCCATTTGGAGGTGACCGGTGCCGCAGCCGAGTTCGAGGACAGGTGCCTGTACAAACGGGATGACGGCTTCGCCCCACAAAAACCAGTGGCCATGCGATATACGCATGGCCACCAAGTCATAGATTGAAGCACATTCCTCGTAGAGTCGGTCAAGCAGCCACGTCTTGATGATGCGGCGAATCTTGACTGCCATTGACTAGGAGCGGCGCTCTTTGATGCGCGCTGCCTTGCCCGTGAGACCACGGAGGTAGAACAGACGTGAACGACGCACCTTACCACGGCGGGTAACGGTAATTGAATCGACACGTGGTGCATGAATCAAGAAAGTACGCTCGACGCCGATACCGTGTGAAGCCATGCGGCGTACCGTGAAATTGGCGTTGATGCCACCGGAACGCTTGCGGATAACCACACCCTCGAAGTCCTGGACACGCTCGCGGCTGCCTTCGACCACACGTACACCAACGCGTACGGTATCGCCCTCACGGAACTCAGGCACCGAATCCTTCATCTGACGCTGCTCAATGGCGTCCATGATTTGCTGCGACATTGTTGTCGTCGCTCCTTCAGTAAAGCGTCTACATGTAATGGCGGCACGTCAAAACGTGCACATTGCGATTATGATAGCACAACTGGATGCGCACGGCAAATAGAATACACACCATTCGGGATGCGCTCAGCCTCTCCAAAAGGCACTGCACAGACGACCCGGCTCGCTTTTTGTGTGGTCGATATACGCTAAAATAACAGGGGATATACATAGCATTGAGGTGCCGCTGTGGAAAATGTCGTCGATGCAGTGCGCGGGATGCGTGATGTTTTGCCCGAAGAACACCTCCGCCATCAGCACATCTTGGCACAACTCAATGCGGTTTTGGTGGGTCATGGGTATCAGGCAATTGATTTGCCCTTGCTCGAGCACCGCGACTTATATGTACGCAAACTCGGCGAAGAACTCGCTGGCAAAATATACGAATTCTCCTTCCATGGACGAGATCTCGTGTTGCGTCCTGAATGGACCGCATCCGTGTTACGCGCCTATATCAGCAAAATGTCGGATGCATCAGTGCCGTTGCGACTCCGCTATAGTGGTCCGGTTTTTCGCTATGAACGCCCCCAACGCGGCACCTGGCGACAGTTCACGCAACTCGGTGTCGAGCTTATTGGTGCCGCTGCACCCCGTGCCGATGCCGAAGTCCTCGGTATGGCATGTGCCGGGTTGCATGCCGCGGGTGTGACCGGCTACCGGATTACACTTGGTCATATTGGAATCATACGAGCACTGCTTGGTTCACTCGGGGTGAGTGAACGCACCCGCAGTGTCTTGACCTGGAGCCTCGAGCGCATGCGTGCCCGTGGCGTCGATGCCGTCCGGGATGCG
This sequence comes from Chloroflexota bacterium, assembly GCA_046051665.1. GTDB lineage: Bacteria > Chloroflexota > Chloroflexia > Chloroflexales > Roseiflexaceae > UBA965. Next base: position 16,217 of record JBJONV010000068.1, on the reverse strand, counting down.
TTGTTGAGCGAGATTGAGGGCGAGCGTGAAGGATTTGATACGACGCTCCTCGATGGCCTCAATGATGCCCAAGCCGAGGGATTACTGCTCCACACCCTGCGTTCGATCGGCGTCAACCTCCAGTTTGGCACGCGCCCTCCCGAAGAAATCGTCCGGCGGCTTGTACGCACCTTACGTCGGACCGACCAACGTGCAACCATCGAACGTGCAATCGCATTTCTGGCAGAATTAAGTACCATCCGCGGCGCACCTACACCCACACTCGAAGCACTACGTGACGTTGTCACACGCTATGCACTCCCCGATCCGGGTTTTGCCGAGCTCCAGTCACTCATCGATACCCTGCCGTTGCATGGTGTGCCCCTCGACGCAATCACCCTCGACTTTGGCTTAGGTCGCGGGTTGCATTATTACACCGGGATGATGTTCGAGATTGATGACGCAAGTCGCATGCAAATCTGTGGTGGCGGCCGCTATGACGAACTCGTCACCGCGTTGGGCGGCAAACATGCAGTCCCTGCAGTAGGGTTTGCCTATGGCGTCGAACGCGTCGTCTTGGCAAGTCAAACCGCTCTGCCACAGACCCCTTTGACGATAAATCTCATCGCCGAAGGGAGCAGTGCGTATTCGTATGCGCTCCAGTGTGCCGCTCCGCTCCGTGCAGCAGGGTATGCTGTGGCACTCGATGAGCGCGAACGCCCCGTTACGACCCATGTCCGCGAAGCGGTACGCCGTGGTTCTGTTTGCCTTGTCGTCTCAGATACCGATGCAAGCAATCACACGGTGCAGTGGCGTGATACGCGTGAGACCCGATCACTGACCCTCACCGCATGCCTCGCCGAATTGGAGGCATTACGGTGAAGATTGCAGTCATCGGTGCAGGTGGTGTGGGTGCATACCTTGGCGCAGTACTAGGCCGTGCGGGTCATCCCGTCGCCTTGGTTGCCCGTGGTGATCATGCCCATGAGATGGCCGTAAACGGCATCACGGTGCATTCGCCGACTGGGAGTTGGGTCGCTCGGCCTGCGATGGTCACCGACGATGCAGCCACGGTGGGCGTCGCGGACGTCGTCCTGATCTGCCTCAAAACCTACCATCTCGATGCATGCCTGCAGTCACTCTCGCACATGATTGGTCCACGGACCATCTTTCTCACGCTCCAAAATGGCGTCGATGCATATTCCAAGGTGGCTGCCTGTGTCGGTGCAGAGCGAACGGTGCCAGGGCTCATATACTGCGAACTGAGTGTCGAGGCACCCGGAGTAATCCGTAGTGGAATCGAACCCGTCCGATTAACCTACGGCGCCATTCCGCCGCATCCAGTGACTACGACTGCGCAGGCATTCGTGCAGGCATGCACGCAGGCAGGTATCGCTGCGACGTGCGTCGCCGACGGGCGCATGGTTGTCTGGTCAAAAGCGATTTTTGTGGCAGCCATGAGTGCAGTGACCACGGTTGCAGGCGTGCCGATGGGTGCACTCCAGCACAATCCCGAAGTCGCCGTCATGCTCACCGCAGCACTTACCGAAGCGCGCACCGTTGCCGAAGCCGAAGGCATCATATTCACCGACGACCCGGTTGCGAGTGCGCTCAGCACTGCAGCTGCTATGCCCGCTGACGCACGTTCGTCGATGGCGCGTGATTACGTGGCGGGGCGTCCCCTCGAACTCGAAGCATTGAGTGGGGCCATTGTGCTCCGCGGACGCGCACTTGGTGTGCCCACTCCTGTGAATCAAGCGCTCTATGCATTGTTGCGACTACGCGTCGCCGCACGATCTGCCGAAGCGAGGAATGTATGACAACACTGCCATGGGGACGATATACCGAACTCCATCCCGATCGCATGGAAGAAATTCTGAGTACGCACCCGTTGGCAGTTTTGCCGTGGGGTGCCCTCGAATGGCATGGGACGCATTTGCCACTCGGCATGGACGGTATCGCAGCACAGTATGTCGCCGATGCTGTGGTGCAGCGAACGGGCGGCGTCTTGTTGCCCATGACCTGGTGGCCGATGACGACACTCCCGCATCGGTTTTCGTTGGCGCTCAAAACTGCCACCCTGCTCCAAATGCTCGAAGACATGTACGAAAGTCTCGCACGCGCAGGTTTTCGCCAGGTGTTGCTGATTAGTGGTCACTATGCCCAAGGCCACGAAATAGAGCTCATGAAGAGCGCACAACATGCCTATGAACGGCATGGATTACTCGTCTTGACGCTCCCACCGGCTGCCGTCGTCAACGAAGACTTCCTCGACCATGCCGGTCGCTGGGAGACCGCGCAAACCTTAGCACTCCGGCCGGACTTAGTGCGACTCGATCGCCTCGGGCCGGCGCCACTCCATCCGCGTGAGTGGGCAGTTCTGGGTGAAGACCCACGAATCGGGAATGCGGCGGAAGGGCAAAAACTGCTCGACGATGCGGTGTCTGGGATCGTCAGTTGGGTCGACCAGATGCGTCAGGCGGATGGGTTTGCATTCATCCAAGCGCTCTACGCACGTCGCATCGCCGGCTATGCGGGCTATGCAGAGGCATTCCTCCAGACCTCGTGGGAACAAGCACTCAACGACTGGTGGCGCCAACGTACAGCCCCAGAGGAGACCACCTAATGTCACTGCGTTTTGCTATTCCCTCCAAAGGGTCACTGTACGACGGCACGCTCCAATTCTTCGAAAGCTGCGGGTTACGCATTGTGCGGCCAAATCCGCGCCGTTATACGGCTGCCATTTCCGCATTGCCGGGGGTCGAGGTACTCTTGCATCGACCAGCCGATATCGTCGAAAAGGTTGCCGATGGCGAAATCGAGTTGGGCGTCTCTGGCCTTGATCTGGTCGAAGAACTCCGTGGTGATCGTGACGATTTGCTCATCATCCAAGACGACCTCGGCTATGGCCGGTGCGAACTGGTGTTGGCCGTCCCCGAAGCGTGGATTGATGTCCGTTCGTGGCGCGATTTGGCCGATTTGGCCGCCGAACTCCACGCTGCCGGGCGTACCCTCCGTATCGCCACCAAATATGGTGCATTGATTCGCCGGTTTTGCCATAGTCATGGCATAAACTCGTTCCGCATCATCGATTCGCAAGGCGCAACCGAAGCAGCACCAGGACTCGGGTATGCCGATATCATCGCCGACATCACCGAGACTGGGACGACCCTGCGCGATAATCAACTCAAAATCGTCGGTGGTCCCATCCTGAAGTCGCAAGCGTGTATCATCAGCTCCAAAAAAGCCCTCCGAAACTCGCCCGCGGCGGTTGCCACCCTCGAGACCATCATGGAAATGGTCGAAGCCCGTCGCCGCGCCCGATCGGTCTTTCAAATTACCGCAAATATTCGTGGGGCTTCTGTGAGCGATGTCGGTCAGCGCATAAACGCACGCCCCGATCTCGCCGGTGTCCAGGGTCCGACAATCGCGCCGGTTTGGCCACACCAACCCGAATCCCAGGGGCTCTATATGGTCACGTTGGTCATACCGCAAGAGCACGTTCTCGCCGTCGTCCGTCACCTCCGGACCCTCGGTGGCGATGCCATTGCCGTTACCCCCGCACAGTATTTTTTCACCGCACAGAGCGATACATTTGCACGCATTATGCGTGATGTCAATGCATAATTGCCGGGAAACCGGCACGGCAAGGATTTCTTATGCCCATACCGATATTTGATGATCTGGCGGTAGCCCAAGCAACAGTACTCCGGCGTGTCCCGTTCGATGAAGTCGAGGTCACCCAAGCGCTCCTCGACGGCATCTATGAACGGGTTGGGGAACGGCTGACCCCGAGTCAAGTCGTCGAACGCATCGTCGCCGATGTGCGCCAAAATGGAGATGAGGCGCTCCGCGCCTGGAGTCAAAAACTCGATGGCACTGCGCCCGCGCACTGGGAAGTCTCACGTGCGACGATCGAAGCCGCTTGGCATGCACAACCCGCCGAACTCAAAGCAGCACTCGCCTTGGCGGCGACCCAAATTCGCACATTCCACGCCAAGCAACCCAAAGGCAGTTGGATGGACGTCGGTGCCGAAGGCACCCTCGGCCAGCTTGTTGTCCCGATGGAGCGTGTGGGGATATATGTGCCTGGTGGGAGTGCTCCGCTGCCGTCTACCCTGCTGATGGCCGCAATCCCCGCCCGTGAAGCGGGTGTCGACGAGATTATCGTCTGTTCGCCGCCACAACGATCCACCGGCGAAATCGCCGAGATAGTGCTTGCCGCCGCGTATATCGCCGGTGTCGATCGCGTTATGCGGGTCGGTGGTGCACAAGCCATCGCAGCAATGGCGTTTGGCACAGAACAAATCCCCCAAGTCGACAAAATCGCAGGACCCGGCAACCTCTTTGTGGTGCTGGCAAAGCGACTTGTCTATGGTGCTGTAGGCATCGAAAGTTTGCCCGGCCCCACCGAAACATTAGTCATTGCAGATGCAAACGCAAACCCTGCCTACGTAGCAGCAGATTTGTTGGCCCAGGCTGAGCATGTGCAAGCAGCGGCAATTTTGGTCACCACGAGCCCTGATCTTGCCTATCAGGTGAAAAAAGAGCTGGCGCGCCAGCTCGATGCACTCCCAGATAGCCGTGACGCTGCCGAAACGCTGGCGTTGCGGAGCGGCATTGTCATCGTCCCTAATCTGAAAACGGCATTCGCCGTGAGTAATGCGTATGCTCCGGAACACCTCTGTTTGCTCGTTGACAATGCCTGGGACTATCTCGGCTGGGTGCGGAACGCAGGCGGGGTGTTCATCGGTGAGCGCTCATTTGAAGTCCTCGGTGACTATATCGCTGGCCCTTCGCACATCATGCCCACGGGCGGGACGGCCCGCTATGCAGCACCGGTGAATGTCGACGACTTCCGCAAAATCATCTCGGTCATCGGTTTGAATGACCATGCACTGCGCCGCATCGGCCCGGCGGCGGCACAGTTGGCCCGTGCCGAAGGCCTGCATGCACATGCAGCGGCGGTGCAGATTCGCTTGGACGATATGTAATCGATAGTCGAATATTCTGTATTCGAATCAACAAAAGAGGTCGTGCTATGTCAGGTTTTGTAGGAACTTTTCTGGTATTGCTGTTGCAGGCACTCAACTACGCAATCTTCGCCCGAGTGATTTTGTCGTGGATCGATCAGCCCGGTGCGTGGTCGGTCACGCGGGTAATTCATGACATTACAGAGCCCGTGCTGGGACCATTACGGCGTGTTATACCGATGTTGGGGATGATGGACTTCACCCCCATTGTCGCTATTTTGTTATTGCAGATGCTCGAGGGTCTGGTGAAACAGGCAATCAATCAATGAGCGCCGTGGTGCGTCTGACCAAGCTCCCTATTATTGTGACACTCGCCGGAGCGGGTACCTTGGCGCTCGAGATGCTTGCGCCGCGGTTGCTCGCGCCCGCATTTGGCACTTCACAACCAATTTGGGCCGCGGTCATTGGGATGACGTTGTTGTACCTGGCGATCGGGTACCACATCGGTGGGCGCTTGGCCGACGGTGCGCGCGGCACCGATGCCGATATGGTGTCACGCATTATCGTCTGGGCAGGTGTTTCTGCTGCCTTGATCGCCCCGGTTGCGCCTCCCCTCATTTCGGGTGCGCGCGTCGCCTTGCAGTCTCTGGCAATCGGGAGTTTTGTCGGTGCGCTCATCATCGCCCTGGTGTTATTTGCGACGCCCATTATTCTTCTGGCGGCAGTATCACCGTTTGTGAGTCGTTTGGCACTCACCGTTACCGAACCAGAACGTGTCGGGCGTGTGTTGGGGCGTTTGTCGATGTTTGCCACCGTCGGATCGTTAGCGGGTACGTTTTTCACGACACTCTGGTTGATTCCTACGCTGGGTACGAGCTTGTCTCTCTTGGCGATTGCCGGCTTTTTGATTGTGCTGGGCACATGGGCAGGCGATCAGCCGCGCCGTGGGTTATGGTTGCTGTTGGTTCTTGCGCTGGTAGGCTGGCGCCTCATGAATGGTCCAGCGCCCTTAGCTGCGGGATGTATCGATTGCACGGTACAGCAGACAATCGAATCCGCAAACAATACCATTCAAGTGGCAACCCGACCGCACCCCACCCATGGCACGCAGACGTTGCTATTGCTGAACGAGGGGATGGCGGTGCACTCGGTGAGCAATGAAGCGGGGATGCGGAGTGGCGCTGCCATCGACATGCTCACCGACGGGGGACCGTGGGACTATTTTGCTGTCGCCCCGTATGTATTACCGCAGCAGCGCGTCGGATCGATTAAGCGGATGGCGATGATCGGGTCTGCCGCAGGGACCGGCACCGCACAGTTTTTGGCCATCCACGGGCCTGATGCGGAGGTTGATGCCATCGAGATCGATCCAGCCATCGTCGCTGTCGCTCGTCAATCATTCGGCATGCGCGATAGTGCAACGGCAGGTGGGAACCCCAATTATCGCGTTCATGTCGCGGATGGACGCACGTGGTTGGCCGCCCAAACGGGGAGCTACGACATCATCGGGGTAGACGCATACCACCAGCCATACATCCCTTTTCATCTGACCACTGTTGAATTCTTCGAGATGGCGAAGGCGCGGTTGACTCCGAACGGAGCGCTCGTGCTCAATGCCGGGTTGGGTGCCAATGGCGACATTCGACTGGCCCAGGCGTTAGCGACGACGATGCGTCAGGTTTTTACCAGTGTGTTTGTCCTCGAGACCGCGAGTTACGGTAACTGGATGCTGATTGGTACGATTGCACACATCGGTGATGGGGCTGCGAATTTTGCGGCAAATTATCAAATCATGACCGACCCAGCAATCCGTCAGGTTATGGAAAAAACCCAAGGGTTCCCGTTTTTGCAGAGTGATGACGGACCCATTGTGCTGTACGACGACCATGCACCGGTCGAAAAACTGGTCGACGAGATGATTTTCGGTACCATCGCTCAATAATCCTTACTGCGTGGCAGATGACCACGGACGGAGTGTGTCATGCTGATTCGCGCGTTCATCGATGTGTTGCTCCCCATCGTCGTCGTGGTGTTGGTGGGCTATGTGCTCAAACGTTTTTTGCCCATCGACACGCGTTCCCTCAATCGGATGAGCATGTATGCGCTCAGTCCAGCGTTGATTTTTATCACCATTATAAAAATCCAAATCCCGGGCACCGAGGTGTTTCGTATTTCGTTGACGTCTGTAGCGGTGTGTCTCGGTTCTGGGTTGGTAGCCTACCTGATATCCCGCATCCGCAAAACAGATGCGCCTTCGACGGCGGCCCTCTTATTGACCACGATGTTCATGAATTCGGGCAATTATGGTTTGCCAACGGCGCAGTTTGCGTTCGGGCAGGCTGGCCTCGATCGGGCGCTGTTGTACTTCATCGCACAGGCAATCATGGCGCAGACATTGACCATTGCCATCGCCCAGGCAGGGAATTCGGATTGGAAGACAGGATTTCGACAAATCCTCAAAATGCCACCCATCTATGCCGTTACCAGTGCGCTGGTGTTGCGCTGGTGTGGCGTGACCCTCGATGCACCCAACGTGCTCGGCTCGGTATTGCACGGGATCGACTTGATTTCGCAATCGACATTACCGTTACTCTTGATGCTGCTGGGTATGCAACTCGCCCAAGAGACTGTTATCGAAGATATCCCGCTCACCAGTATCGCAGTGGGCATCCGCTTGTTGGTGTCGCCAGCAATAGCAGTGCTGGCGGCAGTGCTCCTCAAACTCGATCCCCTGGCGACCAAAGTTGTTGTCCTCCAAGCGAGTATGCCCACCGCGGTCAACATGGTCTTGTATTCACTCGAGTTCAATGCACGGCCGAAATTTGTCGCAGGGACCGTGGTTATCACCACGTTGTTGAGTGTACTGACGTTGACAATTTTGTTGACGGTAATGGGTGTGTAGGCTTCCGACGGGAAGTGGTCTTTGTACGTGTCCGAAACGACGCTCCGCGGCATGCCGCGGAGCGTCGTTCTGTTGTTGCGTGTTGTCATCCAGACCCACTCATCACGGGGTGGGTGAAGGCGTTTTCGTAGCTGTCGACGTACGGGTGGCTGTGCGCGTTTTTGAAGGGGTCATACTGCGCGTCATTGTTCTGGTGCGCGTTGGTGTCTTGCTTCGTGTAAGCGTTTTGCTGCGTGTCGGTGTCCGTGTCGGCGATTTCGTTTTGGTCATGGTCGGGACTGTTTCGATTGTAGTGCCCAAATCGACATATGGAAGGTCTTCGTCAATACCCAGAGTCCAATTGTAGATACTCCCGAGTTGTTCGTTCGAATTCGCTCCCCAACATTTGATCCCGTTCGAATTCAGCACCGCACACATATGACCACCGCCGATTTCCATGTGTGTAATGGTCAACGAACCACCCAATTTCAGTGGTGCCAATGCATTTCCCATCTGCGTCGGGGATGTACCTTTATTCACCTTCGTCCCATCACCGAGTTGGGCAAACCATACGTTTGCTCCCCAACATTTCGTTGTGTCGTTGTCGAGGGTGGCGCAGGTATTGTTTCCCCCTGCATAGATACGTTTTGCGGTACGACCAGTGCCTAATTGTACAATCGGGAGGGCATTACCCATTTCGGATACGCTATCGCCTTTGGTATCGGTGCTCCCAATCCCGAGTTGACCATTGTCGTTTTGGCCCCAGCATTTGACGGTTCCGTCGTCGAGGAGTGCACAGGTGTGATTTGCACCTGCTGCGATCGATACCGCGGTCCGCCCGGTGCCCAGAGCGACGATGGGGAGCGAATCCCCCATCGCACTCGGGTCGTCACCGACTGGCGTGAGCCCACCGTATAGAGCACGCAAACATCGTGGTAAACGAGCAGTTTGTGGTTCGGATAGCATGTGTGAGGGCAGATCAACCGGAGAACAGTCGGAGTAAACGCGCTTGAACGTTTGCAAGAGACGTTTGGCGCGGGGAAAACGGCGATACCCCGAGGAATTTCTCGGGGTATCGCCGGGGATAAGTCTTGGCGTTTACACAGGAGAGTTACGGGGTCGGCGTTGGAGTAAGCGTACTGGTACGCGTCATCGTTCTTGTAAATGTCTTACTTGGGGTGAGTGTTTTTGTTTTGGTGCGCGTCCGTGTGGGGGATTTCGTTTTGGTGAGTGTCGGCGCGGTGACGGTTTTGGCATTGAGGTTCACAAACGAGTAGGTAGACAGTGGGCTGGTATGGCTATTGCAGCCGCTACATCCAGCTTCACCAGATGCATTCCGACCCCAACATTTGATTCCGCCCGTGGTGAACAATGCACAAATGTCATACGCAAGAATTGCAATCTGCTTGACAACCAATGTGCCACCGAAGTTCATGGTTGCAAGTGCATCACCCATCTGCTCTGCTGATGTTCCTTTATCCACGGTTGTGGTATCGGCAAGGGTTCCGCGTTCGTTCAGCCCCCAACATTTGAGCGCTCCTGTATCGAGCAGGGCGCAGGTATTCGAATAGCCAGCATAGATTTGCTTTACGGTTCGATTCGTGCCGACATTGACGGTCGGCATATTGTCACCCAATTCTGAAACGGAATCACCCAGGTTTGCGGTGCTCCCGATACCGAGTTGCCCGTTCGTGTTGTAGCCCCAACACTTCAGGGTTGCGTCATCGAGCACTGCGCAGACATGGTTGCTGCCCATAGCGAGTTGGGTTGCATAGCGCCCGGTTCCCAGGAAGACCCCAGCCAGCAGGCTTCCCATATCGCTCCCCGTACCGACGTCTGTCGTTGAACCGATGCCGAGGTTGCCACCGTAGTTGCTCCCCCAACATTTGACTCCACCATTGCTCAACAGCACGCACGATTGATATCCACCGGAAACAAGCTGTTTGACAGTATAGGTTGTACCAAAATCTAAAGCGGCTAGGGCATCACCCATTTTGCTCAAATCGTCACCGATGGCGCTCCCAGTACCGTTGTTAATTGAACCGCCCCAACACTTGACGGCATTATTGTCTAAGAGGACACAGACATGTTGTAACCCCGCGACGACGTCGACCACGGACCGATCGGACCCAATCGAAACAACCGAGAGATTATCGCCCATTTGACCAGCGACATTGCCAATATTGGTTCTACTGCCACTCCCGAGCTGTGCATTGTTGTTTTGTCCCCAACATTTGACTTGCTTTGTATTCAAGAGTGCACAAGTAAAAAACTCGCCTGCCACGACTTTCGTCGCAGTGATTCCCGTACCCAGATCAACGGTTGCCAGATTGGCTCCCATTTTGGTGGCATCTGTACCGCGACTCACTGTATCGCCGTAGCCCAGTTGTCCCTCGCCGTTGTAGCCCCAGCATTTGATCGTCCCATTCGAAAAGAGCGCACAGACATGCCCTTCACCCGCAGCAATTTGGGTGACCGCATAGGTCGTTGCGCGTGCTTCGTCTGCGCGTGTTGTCGGCACGCGTTGGGTGATTCCAACGAGGATTGCGACACAGAGCAGAGACATGACGAGGAATAAGAGACGTGATTTCATGACCACTCCAATCCAGTAGCTACACTGCAGAATACAGTTGTGCACGAGGGATACTGTATTGTAGTGGAATATGAGATTTTTTACATGTTTATCTAAAAAACGCGGTGTTTATTGGCTTTTTGCCGGAATCGCGTAGATTACTGTTCGCCGCTGATCTCTTTGAGACGGTACTGTGCTTGTTCGAGGAGCGTTCGTGATTGTTCGACGAGGGCTGCACCGCGCTGGTAGAGCGCAAGTGATGCGTCGAGCGAGAGATCGTTTTGTTCGAGCTGAGCAGCGATGGCTTCTATTTCGCGGAGCATGGCTTCGAGTGATGGTTTTTCGGTCATGGTGCTACTCCGTTGTGCGTGCCGGCAGATAGCCGTCGGCGTATTGAATGGTAATGGGTGTGTGTGCTGGCGTCCCCAAGGCACTGCGGATGATTGCCCCATCAGCGGTACGCACAATTGCATAGCCGCGTTCGAGCACGGCAGCAGGATCGAGTGCATCGAGACGGACCGCTTGTTGTTCGAGCATTGCGCGGCGTTGTTGCACAATCGATGTCATCGCACGTTGGAGGCGTTGTGATGCATACCCGAGCTGTGTGTGCATCGTTGCAATGCGTACCGCCGGTGCCGCACGAAGCAGTCTCGCACTTGCATCATCGAGCCGCATCTCGAGTTCGGCTGCGGCATTGGCTACATGCAGTGCCATCGTATAGCGCAAATTGGCAAGGTGTTGGAGCAAATCGGTGCGGTTGGGGGTGGCTGTCATTGCTGCGTAGGTGGGTGTTGCGGCACGGACATCGGCAACCACGTCTATCAACGTCGTATCGACCTCGTGGCCGACGCCACTGACAACCGGTACCGGTGAGCGCAAGACTGCTTTGGCGACTATTTCACTGTTGAACGCACCCAATTCTTCGGTAGCGCCACCACCACGCACAACCAAGATGACATCCAGCGCTTCGGCATAGAGCTGTTCGAGGGCTGCTTCGATTTCACTCGGTGCAGACTGGCCTTGGACGCTACAGTGGGCCAGCACGAGCTCAACGCAGGGATAACGGTGTTGGATGGTCGACAAGACATCTTGCAACGCCGCCCCGGTACGCGACGTGGCAATACCGATGCGCCGTGGGAATGCCGGGAGTGGCCGTTTGCGCGTAAGTGATGCATAGAGCGTCATCAGTCGTTCGAGCTCGATGGCGCGTGCGTCCGTCCCTGCTTCACGGATGTCGTCAATGATGAACGAAACTTCTGAACGTGCTCCATAAAAATCGACGCGACCGTGCAAATGCACAATCGCGCCTTCGTTTGGCCGTCTGAGGCGGGCATTGACCGAGCGCCAGCATGAGCCACGCATGGTCACATCGCCTTCTTTAAGCGAGAAGTACCAATGCCCGCTGGACGCAACGGTGAAGCTCACCACCGTAGCTTCGATCCAAATATCTTGGACAAGCTGATCATTGAGCAGCGACCTGACAATTTGGACTACCTGCGAAAGCGGCGTCGGGCGAATCATTAGGCGTTGGGTTCAATAATCATCAACGGTTGACCGAATTCGACCGGTTGCCCGTTTTTGACAAGAATTTTGATGATGCGACCCGACACATCGGATTCGATTTCGTTCATCATCTTCATGGCTTCGACGATGCACAACCGATCGCCCGACTTGACTTGATCACCCTCGTTGACAAACGGGGGATCTTTGGGTGTCGGAGTGGCATAGTATGTGCCCACCATGGGTGAAGTAATCGTGTGACCGCTAATTATTGGTTCAGCCGCTACACCAGCGATAACGGCAGCAGGGGCAGCCGCAGTACTTTGTGGGGCCTGCATCTGCATCATGTGCGGCATGGGTGACTGCATCATCACGGGTGCGACGGGTGCATGGCCACGTTTGATGCGCAAGCGCGATTCACCGCGTTCGATAGAGAGTTCGTGGATCTCGTTTTCTTTGACGAGCTTCAATAATTCACGGACTTCGTCGATGGCGAATGCGTCTGAGTTGTGCGATTCGTTGCCCATATGCTCCGTTACTCCACACTGTTGATCAGATAACTGTGCCGTATTATACCACTCTGCATCACGCCTTGGCAGCTGCTTCGATGAACCAGTCGAGTGCATGCAGGTAACCCCGCCATCCTAACCCTGCAATCTGCCCGGTCGCAATAGGTGCAATGACCGAGTGGTGTCGGAACGGTTCGCGCTTGTAGACATTCGAAATATGCACTTCAATAATCGGCACACTGACCGCACTCAAGGCATCACGGATGGCATAGCTGTAGTGGGTGAATGCACCGGGGTTGATGATAATCCCAGCACACGTGGCTTGGTGTTCTTGGATGCTATCGATGAGTACGCCTTCGTGATTGGATTGCACAAACGTCATGGTGATGCCATGCGGCGTTGCCCGCTCGTTCAGCGCGTGCGCGATATCTGCGAGCGTTGTCGCCCCATAGATATGCGGCTCGCGAGTGCCCAACATATTGAGGTTTGGCCCATTGAGGACAAGGATACGCATGGTAGGTTCCCTTTCGTATTGGCAAAAGCGTACCATATTTTGGGCTGTCCTGCCGTTGTACAGGACTCGCACTCAAACACATTTCTAACGCGCAAGTGCTTGCGACCAAGGGCTAAATCACTACAATGAAAATATAACACCAACGTGTACCAGCATAGATGCTCGCACTGCATGGTGGACGTTGCGGAGTGACAGAAAGTAGGACAAGCGTATGAGCAAGATTGTAGGCATTGACTTAGGTACCACCAATTCCTGTGTAGCAGTAATGGAAGGCGGCGATGCCGTCGTGATTCCAAGCTCTGAAGGCAATCGTACCACTCCATCGATCGTGGCATTCAGCAAAAGTGGCGAACGTCTCGTCGGCCAAACCGCCAAGCGCCAAGCAACGATTAATGCAGAAAATACTCTTTATTCGGTGAAGCGATTCATTGGCCGGACGTACGACGAAATCGCCAAAGAGCGCGAAATGGTCCCGTACAAGGTCAACAAAGGCAACCGGAGCGATGTGCGCATCGTCTCGAGCAATACCAACAAAGAATATGCCCCACAAGAAATCTCGGCGATGGTTCTGCAGAAGCTCAAGGCTGATGCAGAAGCATACTTGGGCGAGCCCGTCACCAAGGCCGTGATTACCGTTCCTGCATACTTCAATGACAGCCAGCGCCAGGCTACCAAGGACGCCGGCAAAATCGCAGGGCTCGAAGTGCTGCGCATCATCAACGAACCAACCGCAGCTGCGCTGGCATATGGCCTCGACAAAAAGAAGGACGAAACAATCTTGGTCTTTGACCTTGGTGGTGGTACCTTCGACGTGTCGGTTCTCGAAGTCGGCGACGGGGTGGTCGAAGTCAAGGCAACCAATGGTGATACGCACCTCGGTGGTGACGACTACGACCAGAAGGTAGTCGAATGGATGATCGAAGAGTTCCGCAAAGACCAGGGAATTGACCTCGGCAAGGATCGCCAGGCTCTGCAGCGCCTCAAGGAAGCCGCCGAAAAGGCCAAAATTGAGCTGTCGAGCATGTCCGAAACAGAGCTGAACCTGCCCTTTATCACCGCAGACGCAAGCGGTCCCAAGCACTTGCAGATGCGCATGAGCCGCGCGAAGTTCGAACAGTTGACGGCGAGCTTGACCGAACGCCTTCGTGGTCCAGTCACGCAAGCCCTCAAGGATGCAGGATTGCAAGCCAGTGCACTCGACGAAGTCGTGTTGGTCGGCGGTTCGACGCGCATGCCCGTCGTACAGGAACTGGTCCGTAAACTGACCAACAAAGAGCCAAACAAAAGCGTCAACCCGGACGAAGTCGTGGCAATCGGTGCTGCAATTCAAGCCGGTGTTTTGGGTGGCGATATCAAGGACGTGGTCTTGCTCGATGTGACGCCACTGTCACTCGGACTCGAGACCCTTGGTGGGGTGATGACCCGTCTGATCGAACGCAACACGACGATCCCAACACGCAAGAGCGAGATCTTCTCGACTGCTGCAGACAACCAGACAGCCGTCGACATCCACATCATGCAAGGTGAGCGTGAGCTGGCCAGCGACAACATGACGCTGGGTCGATTCCGCCTCGAAGGGATTGCATCAGGTCCACGTGGGACCCCCAAGATCGAAGTCACCTTCGATATCGATGCCAATGGTATCTTGAACGTCTCTGCCAAAGACCAGAATACAGGCAAAGAACAACGCATCACCATCACCGCGAGCACCAACCTCAACAAGGACGAAGTCGAGCGCATGGTCCGGGACGCCGCTGCACACGCAGACGAAGACAAATCGAAGCGCGAAATGATCGAGCTAAAGAATCGTTCTGACAGTCTTGCGTATGACAGTGAAAAAACACTGAATGACATCGCTTCGAAAATCGACGCTGCCAAGGTCGAAAAGATTCGCACCGTCATTGCAGAGTTGCGCACCGCAATCGGCAACGAAAACGAATCGTTGATGAAGAGCACCGGTGAAGAACTTGCCCAGTTGATGGGTGAGGCATCCCAAGAAGCAGCGGCTGCAGGTGATTCTAACGCCAAGCCAAAAGCAAACGATGATGTCGTCGATGGCGAATATACCGTCGATTAAGCAACTGGACCGAGAGACACGGCACTTGCAAAAGTGCCGTGTTTTTGTACCGCGATGTCCGTAAAAAAACGGCAGATGAGCGCAATATGAACCGTTTTGATGTTCGTTTTTTTGGTGCAATAGTTGATGTTTTTGGTAAAAATTGTCTCACCAAGAACTATCTATGCTATACTCAATCTACTGTTCCAACCGTGAGACAACGGAGTGCATGGTTTTGGTAGATTTGATTGTCGTGGTGTTTGTATCATTCTATGCGGTCATGGGCTTCTACTGGGGTGCCATTCGCCAATTGATTGCAGTGACGAGTGTTGTCGCTGCATTCGTGGTGGTTGGTCGAACAGGCATTGGGTTGTCTCATTTCATTGCGCTGATGACCAAGAACGAGCAACTCGCGCTCATCGGTGCAGTGTTGATTATCTTGTTGCTGATCAATGGCACTGCGAGTTTGGGAGCATCGATTATCCAACAACGGTATGGCCTCATCGCCTTCGGTGTCGTAGATCACGGGTTAGGTGCTTTTCTCGCTGTGATACAGGCGTTGGTAACGTTGGTCGGTTTGATTTTGGTAAGTATTGCCTACCCAGTGGGGAGTTGGCACGACATGTTGGTGCAGTCCTCGGGTGTCAAGATATTGATTTATTTCTTTGGTGGTGCGGTGCTGTCCTTTATCCCCGAACCATTACAGTCGGCACTCCGGGTGGTCGTATACCGGTAGACGATTTACAAACCCATCCCGATTTGCTACTATGGACAGATACAAAAGGGATATTGAATGGAGCGGCATGGATACACAGGCATTGGCACGACGCATCGTCGAACTGGCAGAAGATAAACAAGCGACCGATATCGTCTTGTTAGACCTCCGTTCGATGCGGACGTTCGCCGATTATTTTATTATTTGCACGGGTGAATCCGACCGCCAGCTCAAAGCAGTCCTCGATTCGATCGAGGAAGGCGTTGCCAAGGAGTTTGGGTACGAATCCATTCCCGAAGGCAAGACTGACGCAGGTTGGGTATTACTCGACTATGTCGATATTGTCGTCCACATCTTTTCGAAGGAAATGCGCGAGTTCTACAAGCTCGAAAAACTGTGGAACGAAGCAGCACCGCTCGTCGTGGTTCAGTGAGGTAGCGTATGCAAACAGGACGATCACGTGTGATTGATTTCAGCCTTGGAGCTGCGATTGGCGCAGCGCTCGGTTTGGTTCTTGG
>JBJONV010000067.1:0-24572 GCA_046051665.1 Chloroflexota bacterium | reverse complement strand
TTGCGAATGCCCATTGGTATCCCAACGTCACATAATGTCCAGCTTCGTTTTTCCCCTGGAGTTCAATGACATACCCCATGGTCCGTTGGAAGAAATACGCGCCGATGAATCCAAAGATGTTCAATGCCGTTGCAGCGCGACCACTCATCTGAGCTGCAAACAAACGCCGTGCTTGTGGTAACAGAATGACATTAAACGCTGCACCCAGGCTGAAACACAAGTAGAGTGTGCCGACGAGCCATGTATGTGTGATTTGTGGGGTAAACACGAATACCGCGAGGGTGACAATCAGCATGAGTTGTGATGCAACCATCATCCACGGTGCACCGAAGCGATCTCCGAGTGGCCCGCTGATTGCGTAGCCGAGAATGGCACCGATACCCATCATGAGCAGCGCTGCACCTGCCTGTGTGGCATCGTATGACAGAACGTCATACAGAAAAGGCCCTGCCCACAATGTTTGGACTGCCAGAAGCGTTCCTAACATCGAAAAGTAGAGCGGTGCCATGCGCCAAAACGCACGATTCGTGTAGATGGATACAAATCCCTCAAATGGATTCCCGGTAGAACGGACGATCGCGACATGTGCCGGAAAATCTCGGCTCCAGAACCAGATGCACAAGGCAATCATTGTGACGATGACGGTGCTACCATAAAAGATGTTTTGCCAGCCGTATTGTCCGTTGATCCAGGCCATGGGTGAGGTGGTCATAATCCCACCGATACCACCAAGCGCCATCATCGAGGTCGTCATCGTTGCTAAGCGATCCGACGGTACCCAATTGCCAAAAGTTTTCACCGCACCCATGAGACCGCCGGCGGTGCCCACACCAATAAGCAACCTGCCCACGGCTACATCGGTGTACGAAGTTGCACGGGCATAGACGATACAGCCAATGACGGTCGGAATCATCAGCAATGGGATGACGAGGCGTGATCCGAAGCGGTCGAGTGCAGCACCGAGTGGGAGTTGCATCAATGCAAACGTGATGTAATAAAAACTCGTCATGCTACCCAGCTGTTCCGCATTGAGACCAATATCACGCATCAGATCAGGGGCAATCACTGCATTCGCGGAACGGAGAAAAACAGCGACGAGGTTGCCGAGTGCAAATGCCACGAACACCCAGCGAAAGGTAGGAAAACGCACGGAGCCTCTTCTCTATGGAACGACCGCTGCACACGTGATGGTTGCGTCGGTGGATTCTGCAACGGTATAAATGGCTTTTCCGAATGCGCGTATCTCGCACCCTATCGTTCCGGATTGCGTCAAATTATCGACTTGTACTTCGAGCGTCCGTCCCTGATTCGCGCGGAACCCGAACTTCCACGGTGGAGTCCCGATTTTTTCGTTGCGATAGGCGAGGTCGTTGAGATAGATTATCCGGACATTTTGACTGGTACCGGTAACGGCATACTCAATGCGGGCAGTCGGGGGCTTGTCGGTAATCGGCATTCCACGATTTTGGAACTGCGCGCCTATCGCTCCAATGACGACCGCAAGCACGACGAAAATAATCGCCATACGACGAGAACGCTGTATTCCGGACAGATAATGGGTCTTTTCATCGAACTCACTCATGTGACCCTCCGCGAATAACGCTCCGATTGTGTATCATAGAATTATAATGAGTCCACGTCAAAAAACGACATTCACATATGAGTATGCAGTCTTGGGCTTCTTGGTGGCAGCGCCCCTGCATGCCTATGCACTTCATCAGACGATTGTCGAATCACCGTTGGGTCGGATTTGGCATATCAAACAAAGTGCGTTCTATGCAATCGTTGCGCGCCTTGCTGATGCAGGGTATGTGCAGAGTTACGACAGTGATGAAGACGTGCGTGGTAAACGCTTGTTGGTGTGTAGCGATTTGGGCAAAACGGTCTTTGATCGTTGGTGTCGCGAAGCGGTGATGCATGCACGGGACATGCGGATAGAGTTCCTCGCAAAACTCTACTTTTGCACACGGGCTGGTCCCGATGCTGTTGCGGAATTGTACGCACAGCAAACGTTGCGTTGCAATGAATGGCTCCGACAAATCCCCCAAGACGAGGCGACGGACACGTTTTTGATTGCGGTTCAGCGGTACCGATATGGCCAAATTCACGCAACGATTGCATGGATGGAAGCATGCCGACCGAAACCATAATGGGAATTCACCTATCTGTGGAGGTTCTATGACCCTGGTGCCCGACAATGCACTCTACGAGCAACTCTTTTCCAAAGCGGCCCAACGTGTCGCCCATCAGACCTCCATCCTTGTCGATTTGCCGAACGAAAAACCCGATACCATTAGTTTGGCATTCGGTGATGCTGATCCGCATATATTCCCGACCCATGAGATAACCGCGTCTGTTGCGGGACTTCTCGGTGAAAATGTCGATGCAGTCATGAACTACGCCCCTGCGGATGCACGGTTGCTTGCGTTAGTTCGACAACGCCTCGAGCGACGTGGTGTCGCCGTTGATCCAAGTCGGCTGATGATTACGTATGGTTCGAGCCAGGTGCTTGGTCTGTTGCCGCAGATCTTTGTCGAACCAGGCGACACGATTATCGTCGAAGGTCCCACATTCCTTGGGGCGGTTGAGTATTTTGCTGCATCAGGTGCACACATCGAAACAGTACCGGTCGGTCCGCAGGGTATGGATATCGATGCCCTCCATGCGTGTCTGATCGACTTACAGCATCGCAATATCAAACCCAAGTTCATCTATACGATACCGACGTTCCAAAACCCAACAGGTACACTGATGCCTCCTCATGCACGCGCACGCCTGGTTGCATTGGCAGCAGAATTCGGTGTGCTCGTCGTCGAGGACGATGCGTATGGCGACCTTGCCTTTACCGCAGTTGATACCCCGTCGATGTTGACTTTGCCAGGGAGTGAATGGGTCTTGCATATCGGGACTTTTTCGAAAATTCTTGCTCCCGGGGTACGTATGGCATGGGCATATGGGCCGCCCGCTGTGATGCGACGCTTGCGGTTCTTTAAAAGTGAGAGCGATTGTGGGACCTTTGTCACCAGGCTTGTTTCGTATATGTCGCAGGACGGGTGGCTCGATCGCCATATTAGTATGCTTCGTTCGCACTATGCTGCCAAACGCACGGTCATGGTCAATGCCATCGCAGAACACTTCCCCGCTGATGTGAAGACGAATGTGCCCGATGGTGGCTTCTTTGTCTATGGACACCTTCCCGAAGACCTCCCTGCGGTGGCACTCAACACCGTCGCAATTGAGCATGGGGCATCTTTCCTGCCGGGAACCACCGGCTATGCAAATGGGCAAGGAACCCACGAGATGCGGATTGCATTTAGCTTTCAGACGTCGCCGAACTTGGTCACGGGCATCGCCCGAATCGGCGCAGCAATGCGGAAAATGCGGCAGTCGTAGGTTCATACATGCGAACGAACGGCCAGGGTTTTGCCCTGAATTCTGATACAATATGTGCAGTCACTGCACCCACAGAGGAGAGACCATGACCAGCACTGCGCAACATTCGCTAGATGCGTTGTTTTCAACCCGGGCCAAGATTGTTCCTGAATCTGGCAGTTGGGGTGAAGAAGCCGAGGGAACAATTAGTCTGGCATATGGTTTTGCTGACCCAGAGCACTTCCCGGTCAAACAACTCGTGGATGCCACAGCCGAAATACTCGCCGAAGATGTCAACGGTGCGTTGAACTACGGACCCACATACCCAGGCCTTATTAAACTCGTGGTTGACCGATTGCAGTCGCGTGGAATCAAATCTGCAACTGCTGCCAACACGATGATTTCGTATGGTTCAAGCCAGATTTTGGCACTCGTGCCTCAGATCTTGGTCGACGCCGGTGACACCGTCATCGTCGAAGGTCCATGCTTCATCGGTGCGGTTCGTTCGTTCCAAGAGGCCGGTGCCAAAATCGAAACCGTGCCTGTACGTGCTGACGGCATGGATATTGATGCGCTCGAGGCGATGCTCAAAGACCTCAAATCACGCAACATCCACCCGAAATTTATCTACACAACCCCGACATTCCAGAATCCCACAGGCACACTGATGCCACTCGCCAACCGCAAACGATTGATTGCTTTGGCTGAGCAATACGGCGTCTTGATCCTCGAAGACGATGCCTATGGAGATTTGCGCTTCGAAGGCGAGGCGTTGCCACAATTAGCAGCACTCGACACCAAGGGGTGGGTCATTCACGTCGCAACGTTTTCGAAAATTCTTGCTCCCGGCGTGCGTATGGCGTACTGCACCGGTCCAGAAGCGGTTATCAAGCGCCTCAACAAGTTCAAGGTCGAAGGCTCAAGTGGCCCGTTCTTGACGCGTATGGTCGAACGCTTTGCTGCAGACGGCAAACTCGACGCACACATCAGCGAGCTCAACAAAACGTACATTCGCAAACGCGATGTCATGCTCGCTGCGATCAAGAAGTCATTCCCGAGTGATGTCCGCTATGAAGTGCCAACGGGCGGATTCTTCATTTATTGTTATTTGCCTGCAGATATGCCGACTGCCAAAGTCGCTGCGAAGGCACGTGAGCACAAAGTTGCCTTCTTGCCTGGTGCAGGTTGCTATGCAAACGGTCAAGGGCAAAACGAAATCCGGTTGGCGTTTAGCTACCAAAATGATGCAAAAATCGCCGAAGGGATTGCACGTCTCGGGGCGGCTATGCACGCAGTGCGCGCTGAGGCATGAGTAGTACACGCCCTTCGTTGTTTACTGCCATGTTGCATCGGGTCGAGCATCGTATGCTCGGCCCGATGAGTGCTGAACTTCGCCATAACGTCTGGATCGAAACCGCGGCGTCGATGTTGTTTGGTCTTTTTTGGGCAACGTCGATCGGATTTTTTCCTGTCATTTTGCGCAACATGGGTGCTTCGAGTGACCAACTCTCTGTGTATGTCGTCTTTCAGTCATTAGGCTTGATTTTCACTCCGATATCGGCTGCACTGTTCCAACGGTATCGCATTATCAAACTCTCGCAGAAGTTCTGGTATGTCGGGCGAAGCATGCTCTTGCTCGTGCCCTTCGTCGGGACGAATGTGAATTTATTCATGGTGCTGGTTGGGATCTTCTGGATCTGCGAACTCGTGCCTGCACCTGGCTATGTACGCTTACTCGAACGCCTGTATCCCGATAATCTGCGTGGACGGATCATGGGTTTCGTTCGTATCGGTATGACTGCTGCGATTTTGACCATGACCCCTATCGCAGGGTGGCTCCTGGACCAGTTTGGGTACACGATTATTTTGCCTGCGATTGCATTGTGCGGTCTGGCAGCGAATTATGTGTTCGGCAAACTTGTTGGCAACGATGCACCTGCTGCCGTGCAAGCGTCGCACGTGCGGCCGACGTTCCGCCAAGTCATGACAGAACTGGGACGGAACCGCCCATTTGTCATATTCTTGATCATGAACACGATTTTCGGATGTGGGACACTTATTGGCGCGCCGCTGTATGCGGTGGTGCAGGTGTCACGACTGCAGTTGAGTTACACCGAAGTCGGCTACCTCGGGACGTTACAATCGGTGACCTGGCTGATGGGCAACTTCATTTGGGGTGGGTTAATCGACAAACGCGGGCCACTGTTTGTGCTGATGATAAGCATCCTTTGTGCAGCATTAATGCCGTTGTCATTTATGGTGGCACAGTCTTTTTGGTGGCTGGTGCCGGCATTTATCTGCCAAGGGCTTGTATTGGGTGGATTCGATCTCGGGTTCACTAACACCGCGATTGCGCTTGCTGATCGTTCGAAGCTCGAGACCTATTTTGCGGCGCTTCACCTCGTCGCCGGAGTACGTGGTATAGCCATCCCATTACTCACGCCGGTGCTGATGGTGGCAGAAGTGAACGAGTATTACATATTTGCAGCCGGAGGAGTCATGGTGCTCTTGTCGGCGTTACTCGTCTATCGCATTCGAATGCCACAAACGGCATCGGTATAAGAGGAGGTTCCATGAGTCTGGTTGACGATGTCCGTGTACGAGAAATGAATGCCATGCCATCACCTCGGCAACTCAAAGAAAAATACGCACTCACCCCGAGCATGATGACGACCGTCTATGAGTCGCGTCAGGCTATCCGACGCATCGTCAACGGAGACGACGACCGCATGTTGGTCGTCATTGGACCATGCTCTATTCACGATATAGCGGCAGCACGCGAATACGCTGCCAAACTCGCCGACATCGCTGCCCGCATGCGGGACCGCCTCGTAGTGGTCATGCGTGTCTACCTCGAAAAACCACGAACGACAGTTGGTTGGCGAGGCCTGATAAATGATCCGCATTTGGACGGTTCATTCGACATGGCAGCCGGACTCGAAGTTGCACGAGGCATTCTCGGAGAAATCACCGCGCTTGGCTTGCCGACTGCAACCGAAATGCTCGACCCGATTAGTGCACAATACACCTCTGACCTGGTCGTCCTTGCTGCAATCGGCGCACGCACGACCGAATCGCAAATGCACCGTGCACTCGCGAGCGGATTGTCGATGCCTGTGGGCTTCAAGAACGGAACTGACGGGAGCATCGATGTCGCCGTTCATGCATGCATTTCTGCAGCTGCGCCGCATAGCTTTTTGGGGATTACCCAAGACGGACAAGGTGCGGTCGTAAAGACGGTCGGCAACCCAGACGGATTTGTTATCCTTCGTGGCAGCCGACTCGGGCCGAACTACGACACCGGAAGTGTCTCGAAAACAATTGACATCATGACTGCCTCGAAACTAGCCCCGGCAGTGATGATCGATTGCTCCCATGCTAACTCCGGTTCCGATTACACGAAACAGCGTGCCGTCTGGCGTGAAGGCCTTGCCATGCGCAAAGCAGGCGTCAAACAAATGATTGGCATGATGGTCGAAAGCAATCTGTCAGAAGGCAAACAATCCATCGGTACCGACCTTTCGACATTGACCTATGGCGTATCGGTCACTGATGCATGTGTCGGCTGGAACGAAACAGTCGCCATGCTCGAGGAGGCATATCATGGCGTATGACCCAATCAGCCCCGGAGCAGGACGCGATGCTGCGGTCGTGGCAGACCAGCATGATCCGTTGGCAGCGTACCGTGATGAGTTCGTTGTCACTGACCCCGCGTTGGTGTACTTCGATGGGAACTCGCTCGGGCGACTCCCAAAACGCACCATCGGGCACCTTCAGCATGTGGTGAACGGTGAGTGGGGGGATGAATTAATCCGCGGTTGGGGAACCGGGTGGTACGATGCACCACATCGGGTAGGCAATAAAATCGGTGCGCTGCTCGGAGCAGGAGCGGGGCAAGTCATCGCCTGTGACTCGACCTCGGTCAACCTCTACAAAGCGGTTATGGCGGCTCTTGCTGCCCGTCCTGGCAAAAAGACCATTGTCAGCGACGCAATGAATTTCCCATCAGACCTCTACATCTTGCAAGGGGCGATAGCACATTTTGGGAATCAGCACACATTACAGTTGGTCCATTCTCACGATGCTGAACTCACTGTGACCCCAGAAGCAATTGCTGCTGCAATCACCCCCGATACCGCCTTGGTGTGTTTGTCTCATGTCACCTTCAAAAGTGGCTTTATTTACGACATGCAAGAAATAACGCGCCGTGCACACGCCGTGGGTGCTTTAGTCATTTGGGATTTAAGCCATTCTGCAGGGGCAGTTCCCATGCAACTCGATGCGTGGGATGTTGATTTTGCAATTGGTTGCTGTTACAAGTTCTTGAATGGTGGTCCCGGTGCGCCGGCATTTATCTATGTCAATGAAAAGCTCCAAGCGCAGGTCACTTCCCCGATATGGGGTTGGTTTGGCCAAAAATCACCGTTTGCCTTTGATACGGTCTATACACCTGCAGATGGCATCGACCGATTCCTGGCGGGAACCCCACCGATGTTGGCACTATCTGCCGTCGAATCGTCCCTCGATATGCTGGTCCCCGTCGGCATCACTGCAATCCGTGCAAAATCCGTTGCGTTAACCGAATATATGATTGCACTATTTGATGCACATCTTGCGGGGCTGGGATTTACGCTGGGTTCGCCACGAAATGCCGCCATCCGCGGCTCGCACGTGAGTATTCGCCATCCCATGGGATATCAGATCAACCAAGCACTCATCGCCGAACAGAAGGTTATTCCCGACTTCCGCGAGCCCGACAACCTCCGTTTGGGCTTGAGCCCGCTCACGACGTCATTCGCCGAAGTATGGGACGGCGTCGACCGCATCCGGGCAACGGTGGCTGCAGGTATGCACCACAAGTATCCCGCCGCGCGGAAGGCTGTGACGTAGGCTATTTACCCCAAAAAACAACCCCGGTGCACATCAGTGCACCGGGGTTGTTTTTTATGTAGCTCAGCGCTTCTGGACGACCACAATCTGAGTCCGTCTCCCAAGCACCACGACCGTATGCGCGGTGTCGACATACATCCCGCTGGTGCGCTCTAGGGCACGGGTAAGGGCACGGGTATCGCTTGTCATCAGCGCTGCACGTGCTCCGAGTGCCATGACCCGTTTGAACTCTTTCATGACTGCGGGGTACAGCCGACGATTTTCTTCTGGGGTGCTGATTTGGACGCCAAAAGGCAAATTGCATGTCACCGCGGTTATCGACCCTTCGTCGAGTGGCAGTGCGCGGGCATCCCAATCTTCGACACGAATGGGTTTGTACTTGTTCCCGATATTTGCACGTGCTTGTTCCGCTGCTTCAGGGCTAATGTCACCACCGATGATCTCGGTGTAGCGTCCTGCGAGGGCACGTTCGATCAACGTCGTACCAGCGCCACACATCGGATCGAGAAAAACATCGTGTGGTTTTGGTTTGGTTAACATAACGAGAGCTGCGGCTGCAGTTGGCCGGAGTGACGCTTCGATGTGGTTGATTTTGTAGGTGCGGTGGCGCATGGTTTCGTCGCTGACGCGAAGCCCAATCAGAGCGGTTTCTTCGGATTGCGTCACCCAGAATTCGACACCGATATCTGCAACATGCCAACGGAAATCCTCACGCTGGCCAATTGCTTTTTGTACGGTCTCTTGGAGATCGACGCGCCGATATGGCATTAGTCCTTGCTGCCGCGAAATGACCCGGTAGCGGAGCTTGCCTTCGCCACCGCGCTTTGGGTATAATGCGCGGACCTTCGACGTCGCAGTGGTGATGGCAGTGTTTTGGATGAGGCGTTCTTTGATCATCTTGAGTGCCGAAAACTTCGGCGGTAGATCATTATATTGCGCCACCAAAATAAAGACGTCATCCACCGTGCGCAATTCCAAAAGATCTTCGACATCTCCAGGATACGAAATGACAATCATGCCATTCCGCCCTGCATGCACGAGTTGATCCTGGATGACGGCTTTTTCGGGCAGACGTTTGAGTTCTTCTGCGACGATAGCGTCAAACCCGGGTAACGCATGCAGAATGTAGAGATCGACTGGTGTACGCATTTCGCTCTTTCGGTCCCCCCACCGCACGATGCATGTGGGGGTACTATGGCTCGTTCCTACTCTTGGACCAATGCACCTTCGATGGAAGCCATGACTTCCTCGGTTAACTGTGGCACGACCTGCAACGCTTTCATGTTTTCGTGCACCTGACTGGCAAGACTTGCACCCGTAATCACGCTACTCACATTGGGGTTCTTGAGACACCAGGCTAATGCCATTTGTGCCAGTGGAACGCCGAGGTCGTTCGCGATTTTTGTTAGCCGGCCGACAGTCGCAACCCGATGTGCATCGGTGAGACTCGATTGCAACCACTCGTAGCCTTTGACTGCACCACGGCTATCGGCAGGGACGCCACCCTGATACTTCCCGGTGAGCATCCCCGAGGCCAATGGGCTCCAGATGGTCGTGCCGAGGCCGATGTCGCGATACAGGAGCGCATATTCCTTTTCGACACGGTCACGATGGAACAGATTGTATTGTGGTTGTTCCATTAATGGCGGCGTCAAATTGAACTCTCGCGCTATCC
Source organism: Chloroflexota bacterium (assembly GCA_046051665.1). Classification (GTDB taxonomy): domain Bacteria; phylum Chloroflexota; class Chloroflexia; order Chloroflexales; family Roseiflexaceae; genus UBA965. The sequence goes on along the minus strand of JBJONV010000067.1, from coordinate 14,635 downwards.
CATATGCACTCCGAATTTCGTCAGCAGACCATTCTGAGGTACCCCAATAGAAAGCCTTGCCCTGACGAATAATGATATCCATGGCGCGTACGGTCTCTTCGATTGGTGTCTGTGGGTCCGGTCGATGACAATAGACCAAATCGATATAATCCATTTGGAAGCGCTTCAACGCGTTGTTCATGCCTTCGATGACGTGTTTGTGTGACAAACCGGTGTCGTTTGGCCCAGACCCGCCCCAGAAAATTTTGGTGGAAACCACGAGATCTTCGCGGCGCCAGCCAGCCTTTTTGATGACGTTCCCCATGACGATTTCGGCTTTGCCACCGGCATAGCCTTCGGCGTTGTCAAAGAAATTGACCCCATGTTCAATGGCGGCATGCATGCATTCTTCTGCGGTATCCTGGCCTACTTGGCCACCATAGGTCACCCAGGCACCGAGCGACAATGCGCTCAACTTGAGGCCGGAACGGCCTAATCGTCGATATTCCATAACGCCTCTTTTGCTACAAACCCAATCTCTATTGTAGCCTGAAAGGGCTACTCTTGCGTTGGTTGTGTCAGATGTGCATCGCTGCGCACCACCGGATTGACGACAAACAACAACCCACCAATCAGACGTAAAACACCGAGTCCAATGACGAGTGCTTGTGCACCAATCAGGTCGATCATCGGCGAGACAATAAGGCTACTGACCATAAGGCCGAAGTTCATGATCGTGACAAAAATGCCCAGTGCCAGTGCACGCCGTTGTGGCGAACTTACTTGGAGCAAAATATTGAAATGCGCTATGTCGATACCGGGATTGACCATGCCGATAAAGAGCGAGAAAAATAGAATGGCCGTGAGATTCGGGACAAGCCCAATCGCGAAGTAATACGCACAACTGATGACGGCAGCGATTGTCATAATGCGATAAAAACCATATTTTTCCATGAGGCGTGGCCAAAACAAGTTCCCGAGTATCGCCCCACCATTGGTAATGGCAAACCAAATCCCTAACCATTCATCCGTTGCATTGAGAACACGCACGAAATAAATGGGTTGCAATGCAATCGCAGCCCACGGTGCGATATTGAGAATCAGGGTATTGATGGTGATCGATGAGTACGCACGGTTTTCGGTGAAAAGCTTCCGCATACCGGCAATGGAACGATCGGTCGATGCAGTCAGATCAACCGGTGAATCAGGGATTTCCATACGTGTGACATACCAGGTGCTCAGCATGCTGGTAATCAGTGCGACGGTGAACAAGATTTGGTAGTTTCCTGGGAATGCACCGACGTCGCTTTCGAGCCACCGCCCGAACCCATAGGTTGCCGCCATCATCGTGGCACCGAGGGTGACATTCCGTGCCGAAAAAAGCCGGGCACGCCGATGAATCGGGATAATATCTGCGAAAAGCGGTAACCATACGGTGTTGAAAATAGCAACAGGGATGTTGGCGAGTAACAAAATCACCACGACTGCTTCGGCACGCCAGTACGGCAGGAATGGGACAAAAATCAACCCGATATGCATCATCCGGAAGATAAACAAACTGCGGAACAACCATGGTCTTCGGTTCGCGGTGCGTTCCATCATTGCCGCAAAGGGAATCGTCGTTACCATGTTGACGACTGCAGCGGCCGAGGTGATGAGGCTCACAATAAAGTTCGATCCACCCAGGCGAATCACATATGCAGCTGCGAATGAATACGCTGCCGAAGCAATCGCCGCCCAAAATAACTCGATGATCAAAAAGCGGATATTCCGATCAACCGAAGCTGTCTGCATGCGCTGCCTGTTCTTGTGAACGACCTTTTGTCTATCTTACCGTATTTCATGGGCTCCATACGGTGGAGTGGTTGACTCCATACCGTTGTTTCTCTCGGGTATACTGAATGAGACACTATGACCAGGGAGTCACATGCCGAAGCAGACATGGACAAAACTCGACGAGCACAAACGCGATCGCATCATCCAAGAGGCGCTCACAGAATTTGCGCAGTACCCATATGCACAAGCATCCATTACGGCGATGGTGCGCCGCTTAGGTATTGCAAAAGGCAGTGTATACCAGTACTTCGAAGACAAAGAAGACCTGTATGTGGCGATGGTGCACATTGCCCACGAACGTGTCCATGTGGCACTCCGGACACGCATTCCCTTGGCGTTGTATCGAGAAGCAGATGTGTTTACGTTACTTCGACGCTACTTTGCCGAATCGGTGAGTGTGTCACTGGATTACCCCGTCGAAGCCGCTCTCATCCAGCGGAGTTTGTATGACACCAGCCCGTCTGCTCCTGCGGTCAGAGCACTTGCCGACCACATTCAACGGTCGTTTGTCGAAGAAGTCGTTTCGAGTGCCATCCAGAGCCGTTCTTTGCGAGATGACGTCGATACGCGTGTCAGCGTGTTTGTGCTCGAGTCTGTCCTCGCGCGGATGATTCCATATATGCAGATGCACATCGCATCGGATGCACACGCGACGGAGCAAGAAGTGACGCAATCTGCAGCGCAGATAGTGCGTTTCTTTGATGATCTTGTAGCAGTCCTCAACAGTGGCTTACAGGCGCGGCCGCGTGAACGGAGTTCATAAGGGTATGCCAAATCGACCAGTCCATGATTTTTTGACTGTTGCGAGTAGTGTGGTTTTTGCGCCAATTACCTACTCGATTGTCTATAGCACCATCGAGGTCCGAGATTGGGCTGCTCCCATCGCAGCTGTTTTGTTTGTTGCGCATAATGTGTCTGGGATTCTTTTTTCGCCAGATTTAGATATGGACACACACATTCACAAACGGTGGGGGATATTCTACGTCCTCTGGATTCCGTATCAGATGGTGATTCCGCACCGACATTTTTGGAGCCACGGATTAGTATTGCCACCATTGCTCCGAATGGGGTATTTCTTTTGGATGATCTTGTTGTGTGTCTATGTGGTTGAGCAAATCGCAGCGTATTTCGGGATTCAGGTTCCAGCGCTCCAGACAACAATCACAGGTACATTGTTGCAGCTCGTGGCGGACCATCCGGTGTATGCCGTAACAACGGCAGTGGGGTTTGTGACCGGTGCTGCTGTGCATTCCATTGCGGATTGGTTGGTCAGTGGCGGCAAGAGTATGGTGCGGATGTTGTTTATTCCACCGAGTCAACGCGCACAAAAAAAAGCGTTGGGACAGAGATCTGTCCCAACGCACTGGTTGTACGACCCATTTAGTACCGAATCGCCACGGCATTATTAAGTGCACGCTCGTACATGTGTATGGTCGAACCGGGTATCTCCGCAGGTCGGAAACCGAATTCGTGATTGATGCGCACGATTGCCGTGTTACTTGTCTCCATCCACGTGCGGAGCTCACGTCCTGCTAGAGACTGCGCCGTGGCTATGGCAGACCGCTTTAATGCAGTTGCAATCCCCATACCGCGAAACGACGGCAAGACACCAGTCGCATGTTGCCAAAAAACGCCAGGTTCATCAGTTTGCATCAAAATCGACTCACCGACGAGCATGTCCCCACACACTGCAACCAGAAACAGTCGTGGATCGACGGCCTCACCGAGTAAACGGCGAAACTTACTGAGCGTCACGACGGGTTCGTCAGGCATCGGAACATCCAAAGAAATTGCCGCATGGAGCATACATGCGTGTTCGACGGCATCAGGCTCGCGCAACATGTAGTCTGCGAGTGTCACGATGGCTATAGCTGTGGCTTCCGGGCGGGGTGGGTTCTGTGCATCTGCGAGTTTGAGTGTATATATTTGTTCGGTTCCAATGGCACGGTATGCACGCGTGCTGAGGAATTGCATGTGATGCGTCGCCGGATGCGCCATGAGGCGAAGTGACTGTGCGCCTGCAGTAGCAGCCCACTGTTCAACGGCACGCAAGACATACGTACCATACCCGTTGCCCTGTACATCAGGACGCACACGGACATGTGCCCAAAAAGTGTGTCGTGGCGTGTTCCACGTTGCACGGAAGCAAAATGCAGTAGCCAGCGGGTTCGCGGCATCGCCGAGAATCCACCGTCGGATTGGTATACCTGCATCACGTAGGTCGGTATCGAAATGGATGATTTCTAAAGGGGAAGCATATTCATAATCGCAACGCTCTGTCATGGGGATAGTGGCAACCAAGCGAGCATGCGCCTGTGCTGCGAGCTGCCCTTGCACAATCTGCAACGGCGGCATCGTCGTGGTACTCATACACGAGCCTTTCACTAGAGTTGACTATGCAGGCCGCTCCCGTCCGCCGACAACGGATACCATCACCGTCACGTGCGGGAACCAGCATCACTGCTGGGCTCATACACATAGCCACTCACGAATCTTCTATAATCATAACAGACGATTGACGTTCTGCATAGGTGTCACATGCACGCAAGCCATCTCGAAGTGTTCCGTCACCGCTGTGCTGCAATTGCAGAAGAAATGGGCGCAGCGCTCGAGCGCAGTGCACTTTCGTCGAACATTCAAGAGCGGCGTGATTATTCGTGCGCGCTTTTTGATGCCGGCGGTCGTATGATCGCCCAGGCTGCACATATTCCTGTCCATCTCGGTGCGATGCCGCGTTCGGTCGAAGCCGCAATAGCCCAGTGCGCCCCCCTCCATGAAGGCGATGTTGTCATTCTTAATGACCCGTTTGCGGGTGGGACTCACCTGCCGGATTTTACGACTGTTGCACCGGTATTTGTCGATGGCGAATGTGTTGCGTATACGGCGACACGGGCGCATCATGCAGATGTCGGTGGGATGACCCCTGGTTCGATGCCGTTGAGCAGATCGGTATTTCAAGAAGGGATTATCATTCCACCGATACGATTAGTCGATCGTGGCATCCGAAATGAAGCAGTTTTTTCGCTGATTGTACGCAACTCCCGTACTCAGGACGAGCGTCGTGGGGATCTCGCTGCGCAGCTCGCGTGTCATCGCATCGCACAAGAGCGCATCGAAACGTTACTCACACGCATCGGGAATGTCGCCTTCCGCGAGCTCTCAGTATCATTGATTTTGTATAGCCAAAAGCGAATGGAACTCCTCATCGCATCAATTCCTGACGGGGTCTATCAGGCTACAGAATTCATGGATGACGATGGCATCGATGCGGCATATATTCCCATTCATGTCACGGTGCGCGTTACTGCTCAATCGATGACGGTTGATTTCACCGGTACTGCACCGCAGTGCGCAGGGCCGCTTAATGCCCCACGTGCGGTGACAGAATCTGCCGTATTGTACGCACTGCGACTCGTGGCTCCCGAAGATATTCCGATGACCGCGGGGACGCTCATCCCGGTTGAAATTGACATACCGCTGGGATCTCTCCTCAATCCGCTCCCACCTGCTGCGGTGGCAGGCGGCAATGTCGAGACATCGCAACGCGTCGTCGATGTTGTGTTGCGTGCACTCAGCCATGCAATACCGGCATCGGTTCCTGCACAATCAGCGGGTACGATGAACAATTGGACGATGGGTGGCACACGCGCAGATGGAACCCCGTTTGCTTACTATGAGACACTCGGTGGTGGGATGGGAGGCAGACCCACTGCACCAGGACTTCATGCGGTGCAGACACATATGACCAACACCCGTAATTCTCCCATCGAGTCGTTCGAACGACTGTACCCGGTCCGCGTCCGCGAACTCTCGATACGATTTGGCTCCGGTGGCTCAGGTCGGTATCACGGCGGTGCCGGTCTGCAGAAGTCGGTCCTTTTTCTGCGCCCTGCAACGGTGACCGTCTTGACCGAACGACGCAGAATCGCACCTGCTGGTGCGTCAGAGGGGAACGATGGTGCGTCTGGCCAGAATAGTCTTGTGCACGATGGAGTCGAAGTGCAGCTTCCGGGCAAAGGCTCCATCGAGGTCGCTGCTGGGGATACGCTGATCATCAAAACGCCCGCAGGAGGTGGATATGGACCGCATGCGTAACCTCTGGCTTACCACCATATGGAACCATCGTGAGCGCACTGCGCGCCTCGTTTTTCTGGTGTATTCGGGATTGTTCCCTGGCTCAATACTGTCTGTTGCGTTCAACCTTGTCCCTCCAGAGGATCGTTGGTTCGGTGGTGTTCTGATGACACTGCAAGGCATATCGCTGATGTTATGGCTGTGGCATGCCATTGGCAGCGCCTCGATCATTCCCAGTGCAGTCGTACTCATCGGATCATTCGGTGTGGAGTATATCGGGGCAACAACGGATTTTCCCTTCGGTGCATACGACTACACGGCGGTCCTTGGGTACCGAGTGGCGGACACTGTCCCTGTGGTGATTCTGTTTGCGTGGATTATGGCCACATACGGTGCATGGAGTATCGCTGCGCGCTGCTCATTCACGGCAAAGCGGTGGGTCCGTGCGTTGATGACGGGGGCCGTTGTAGCGCTCTTTGATCTGCAAATCGAACCGGTAGCGGTGATCATCCACGGGTATTGGGAATGGCACGATGTAGGGCCATATTATGGCGTGCCTTTGGTAAATTTTGTTGGCTGGTTTGTTGTCGGGACGGCCTTTTCGTGGTTGACTGACAACGCCCTTCGCGCTGCACAAAAGTCCGGCGCCAGTCGGCTCCCTATACTGGCACTCGGCGGCTCTTGCGTCATGTTCCTGGTGATGAACGGTGTCGCCGGACACGGGGTAGCTGCGCTGTTGTCAGTTGTGTCGCTCATTGGGCTCGTGTGGGTATGGCGTTTCGGCACGCAGGTCTGAAAGCGGCACAGGAACCAGATCTGGATCATTCGTAACCAGGTCCAAGATGGACTCGAGTGCGCGGAGTGCGCTGCCCGTGGCATCCCAATAGTCTGCGTTGGTCGCCCCGGTGACACAGACCAATCCTGCACGTTTGCCACGTTCGATCAGGGCAGTATGTGATCCGTCGGTGCCGACTTCCGGTGCGAGATAAAGCGGGAATCGATTAAACAGCGTTTCACTTGGGTTTGTCGTCACTGGCACATCATGCATGCCCAAACGTGACTGCATACGCAACTCTGCATCCCACACCGTGCCAATGACTGGTAAAGCTGCCCCGGGCATGCGGAACGCAATATGACGGAATCCAGCCGTAGCAGCGATCTCGTAGGTACTCGCATTTGCGGAATACAGTCCGGTCCGCAACGCAGTGGGCCGATAGCCTACGTAGTGTTCAAAGAGAGAAATTCCTGCATTGAGGGCTTCGGCCTGTTGTTTGGCATCCAAAAGCCCCATGTGCTTGCTGCGTTTCGCATCGAGATGCTGGGCTGGGGCAACAAATAAGCCGATGTCGGCACCACGTGCGGCGAGCTCTTCGAGTAGCGGTGCATGTGCCCGGGCTGCTTCACCACTCACAAAAAGCGTCGGCTTGCATCCGTATCGCAAAATCAAATTTGCATATCGATCGAGACCAATACCCGAATGATCCCAATCTCGGGGACTGTCTTTTCCGCCCACTGGAGTCATCACATTAAAGGTCGTCACGAAAGGAATTGGCATGACGGGTTCCCTTCTGCAAGCAGATGTTTGTATCTATGGCGCGGGGCTCGGCGGTATCGCAGCTGCGTATGTGCTGCTCGAGCAGGGGAAAAGCGTGGTGTTGGTAGAACCGACGGCTTGGATCGGCGGACAGATGACCAGCCAAGGCGTCAGTGCTCTCGATGAGCATGCATTCATAGAACAACACCCCGGAACGTCATCATATGGCAAACTCCGCAGCGACATACGTACGACGAGTGCCCGTATGCATGGTATCACAGGGTATGATCCGGCTCACTTCAATCCAGGGAATGGCTGGGTAAGTCGGCTCTGCTTTGAACCCCGGCATGCACTCGCTGTTTTGGAAGCAAAACTCGCTCCGTGGCTGGCGTCAGGACGATGCCGGCTGTTCTGCTCGACATTGCTTGAGTCGGTACAGCGCCGCGGGAGTCGCATCCAAAGCATGTCATTTGGCAAACAAGACGGTGGAACAATAATCTGCGAAGCAGCGTATGTCATCGACGCCAGCGAACTCGGGGATGTGCTCGTCGCGGCCCAGTTGGCCACCGTATGCGGCGCTGAATCATTCGATGACACCCAAGAATCACACGCACCGGCGGAAGCACGTCCCAACGAAATCCAAGGGTTTACCTATGGGTTTGCAGTGTCATTCGTCCCAGATTCACATAATGTTATTCCAAAACCAGAGGGGTACGAAGAACTCCGTGATTCACAGCCGTTCTCTCTGACGCTCACGGGATCTGATGGTACACCGCGACCGTTCAGGGTCTTTGAGACAGGACCGACGGGATTACCCCCATTTTGGACGTATCGCCGGATATGGGATGGACAGCTTCATACTCCACCAAGCGCTGATATCGCACTCATCAACTGGAACAGTAATGATTACCATCGCAGCACGCTCATTGATGATGACCCAGCGACACAGCGTGCAATCAACGACGAAGCCAAACGACTGTCATTGGCCTTTTTATACTATCTGCAGACCGAAGTCCCGCGGGATGATGGGAGCGGATATGGGTATCCTGAACTGCGCCTTTTGCGGGACGTGATGGGTACACACGACGGATTATCAATGGCTCCATACATCCGTGAATCACGCAGAACACCTGGTATGGTACGCATCACTGCTAACGATATTCTGGCAAGTGCAGTGCCTACGGCACGGGCTCGTCACTGGCCAGATTCGATAGGAATAGGCTGGTATCCGATGGATCTGCATCCTGCGGTCGGCAATCCTCGTAGCTTGTATGAACCGACGCGGCCTTTTCAGATACCACTTGGTGCACTGATACCGCCCGATTGCGACAACCTTATTTGTGCGAACAAGAACATAGCGACGACACATCTGTCGAACGGGTCGTATCGCCTCCATCCTGTCGAGTGGAGCATCGGTACCGGCGCCGGCATGGCAGTGGTCGTTGCTCATGAACGAACGGTGACCCTCCAGGCCGTATGGAGGTCCTCTACTGGGCTTCATGAGGTACAATCGCGCCTCCTGAATGCAGGCACACAACTCGCCTGGGCCACAGATATCACCGTGGAACACGACCTGTTTTTGCCTACGCAATGGATGCTGTTGCAGGAGGTCATCACTCATGACAGTAAGCGTAGCCAACAGCTCGACGTACTCCCTGATGAAGCGCTGACAGAAGGCGAATACACGCGCTTTTGTACAGCACTCCTGCGCGCCGGCCACAACACGCATCCGGTGTGCCCCATCTCGTGGCGCGCCGCATGTATCATGGTGGGATCATTGGACATAATCAGCAGAACGACAGATCGCGCTCGCTTCTGAGTCCTTCCGTCCCAAATTGTCTCAAAGCCTCCGTTGAACAACCCATTTCTGATAAGGAAAACCTCCTTTGGCGCTCCGAACGTCGTTCGTGTCCGTCTGCCTGCAGAATGTCATTCGAGCTGAGCGGGACACAATGCTGACACTGATTTGATGCTTATCTGCTGCAGGGTACATGCCCGGGACGATCATGCGTGCGTGCCCGTGGATGGGGGAGGTCTGCCTGCATTGCCCGCTGTAGCGCGTCCCTGCTGCAGTGGTCCACAGGGATAAGGGTGCTGCGCCGATAGGGAGGATTCTGGATGGTTTTTGTAATAACATTAGTGATGTAATGTTGCTTTGAAGTAATTTTGACCCCATTCCACCATATATCCAAGATACGAATACAGTGTTGGCTTTGCACGAGATTCATATGACCAAAGAACATGGTCTATAGAATGAACACACGACATGATGTCCAAGTGTGGTGTCGTTTCGAGCGCTCACGCGGGCATGACGATGATGCCAAGAGCAGGGAGCCCAGTAGATGGAGCCGTGCGGTTACAGGCATTTGACCGTATGGGATAATACGGACGGAGGGTGCAATGACGGCAGGGTTTGCTTCCCGCATACAGCGACGCATCGCTTTATACCGTGTCACCAAATGCACCACCATGCAGCGCGTCGTCGTCCTAACCCTCTGTGTAGTGCTCTTGCGCAGTGCAGATGTTGCAGCACCACGATACGGGCTTTTGATAGGTTGCGGGCCGACGCTAACGCTCAAAATTGCAGCAACCGCTGCAGAACGTAAACGCGGAATACGCAGTATCGAAGACTTCAACGGGGCAGATGGGATCGCATTTGTCTATAAAGAACCTACCGTTCCTTCATTCTGGATGCAACACACATCACTCCCACTCGACATTGTGTTCCTCTCCCCGAGTGGCCGCATCGTGGCTCGTCATGCGATGATACCGCTCACCGAGACGCGTTACACAGCACCGACACCGGTCCGCTTCGTCCTCGAATTCCCTTCACGTACACCACACACGACACTGCTACAGGTCGGTACAGACTGTCTTGTCTTGGTACCCACACGGAGCACAGAGGAGATACATGATGACTCGAAATGAACTCGCTACCGCTATGAGCCCGTATCTCCGCCAACACGCAGGGAATCCCGTCCATTGGCGTGAATGGACGGAAGATGCCAAAGCTGCTGCGCGCGAGCGGGGTACGCCGATTTTGTTGAGTATCGGCTATTCTGCCTGCCATTGGTGTCACGTAATGGAAGCGGAATGCTTCGAAAATCCTGAGATCGCTGCCCAAATGAATGCGGACTTTATTTGTATCAAAGTAGATCGTGAAGAACGCCCCGATCTCGATTCGGTGTATATGACTGCACTCCAACAAATGACTGGTCAGGGTGGGTGGCCGATGACGATGTTTCTGACCCCAGAGGGGCTCCCGTTTTATGGGGGGACCTACTTCCCTCCTATCGAAACAGGTCGCATCCCTTCATTCCCGCGGGTACTCGAAAGCGTGCGCGCTGCGTGGCACGATCGGAGTGACCAACTCGTCGAGTCAGCGCAACAGATGCAGACACAAATCGCTGAAGCGCTCGATCGTCCTGCACTCACGTTCGTTCCATTCGACGAATGCACTACCCGTGCCATCGATGGACTTGCTACCGAATATGATTCGGTATGGGGTGGGTTTGGTGGAGCGCCGAAGTTCCCGCCAGCGATGACACTGACGTTTCTCTTGCAACACGCGCACCGGACTGGGCATCGGTGTGCACATGACATGGCTCTCGAAACGCTGACATACATGGCAGCGGGTGGTATGTACGATCAACTGGAGGGTGGGTTTCATCGCTATAGTGTCGATGCGCGCTGGGAAGTTCCCCACTTCGAGAAGATGCTGTACGACAACGGATTACTCCTCCAATCATACGCAATCGCTTTTGGTATGACGCGTCATCGCCGCATTGCCACGGTCTGTGCACAGACCGCAGAATGGCTGATCAACGAGATGCAACACCCTGAAGGTGGGTTTTATTCAGCCCTCGATGCTGATTCCGATGGACGAGAAGGCACATATTATGTCTGGTCGAAGGAAGAGCTCGAGGGTGTATTTGGTAGTGATTCAGTAGAACTCTTGCGGCATTTTCGTTGTGATGGCCCGCCGACCTTTGAATCCGAGTATGTTCTTCAGCACGAGATCTCCAGAGCCGAATTGGGTCAAGTTCGCGATACCGTTCCACATCCAAACAACTTCGAACACTATATTGAACAACTCCGTGCGATTCGTCGGACGCGCACACGGCCATTTTGTGACCGCAAAATCATCCCCTCGTGGAATGGACTCGCCATTTCAGGGCTCGCTGTTGCTGGCATGATGTTCAATCGGACGCAGTGGATCGACGCCGCCCAGCGCGCATACACGTTTATCCATACCCACATGACCGTCGATGGCGCGTTGCGACGTGTGTGGCTCGATGGTACCTGCGGTGCTGGTCTTGCGTTCCTTGATGATTATGCAAACCTAGCGGTCGCGGCGCTCGACCTTCATCGTGCCACGGGAATACGGATGTATCTGGATGATGCAGAACAATATGTGACGTACATCCTACGGGCATTCCGCGATGGTGAAGCAATGACCCTGTATGACACATCACATCTGCATGAGCAGTTGGTGGTGCGCCCACGCGAACGAAGCGATAATGCGCTCCCATCAGGAACTGCTAGCACGAGCCAGGCGTTGTTGCGACTTGGAGCACTCCTGCAAAATGATTATTATGTCTATTGTGCTGAACAGTTGTTACGTCCGTACACACAAACCATTCCCCGCTGGCCGGCAGGGTTTGGTGGCATTTTACAAGCCATCGAAATGTATACCAGCCCTGTAATCGTATGTGTCGTTGCAGGAACCCCTGGCGCACTCACCCAATACGTGAGAGGGTCGCTGCCCCGCAATGCAGCAATCGTCACCACTGCTGCACACCCTGAATTATCTCTCTGTCTGCACAAAACTGCCGTACAAGGAAAAGAAACACTGTATATTTGTCTCGATTCAACCTGTACTGCTCCATTAACTACCCTCAGGGAAGTCGATGCATTCCTCCAATCCCTCACCAAAAGTCATCTCGCATGACGACATCGTATTCCTGTAGAGAAATTGTAGAGAGTCATCTGCTACAGTCTTGGAACCGCTCCCGTGGAGTGGAGCGGTGCACTTCTATCCTTTCGAAAGAGTATTCGCACACAGATGAGCGCATATCCTCCCATTCACCGTACAGCACCGCAGAGGCGCTGGATGAACAATAGATCATGGTATGCCGTTGTGATGCTGCTCCTCGCAACGATTCTGCTCTACGACGTTGTGTATACCCTCCATAACAGCGAAACCGATATCGTCGCTGCAAATGGCGTTTTTGATGCACGACACTGGGATATCGATGCTACCCCGGTCGTAAGCCTGAATGGGGCATGGGTCTACACGCCGGGTGGTAGAGAAGATACCTCCACATCCCACGCTGTTACACGGAATGTCCCGTCACCATTCCAACCAGACGCATATGCACGGGATCCCGAAGGAGTCTATTCGCTCAAAATCTTGTTGCCGCCAGATGCTTCGAGAAATCGCTACACACTCAACGTAGAGAGTGTGTTTTCGGCACACTCGTTGGTGGTGAACGGCGAAGACCTGGTCTTTCGTGGCACAGAGGCTCCATCACGTGCTGATTGGTACGCACTGAACCGTCCATATATCGTCGATGTGCGGCCACAACAAAACAGTATCACCATAGAGATACACATCGTCAATCAACAACACAACGCCACGCAAGGGATTATTCGTCATATTCAATTCGGTAATCAGGACATCGTCACACGGCAATTTCGCAACAAAGATCACATCGAATTCGCCTTTGCATTCTTGTTTGCGTTAATCAGCGTGATACTCTTTGTGGTGCGTGGGTCCGTTCCCGTATATCGCGGAACTATCTATCTCGCGTGTTTTCTGCTGGCACTCGCAGTGTTCATTTTGACTGCTCCCCCAACGCATAAGCTTATCTACGACATCATCCCGTTTACGGGAAATATCGCATACTCCATCCAGATGCGCTGCTATTACACATCGATTATTGCGTATGTATTTTTCTTATTCTTTGTCGACCAGCTGTTTCCCAAAATGTTTTCGAAACGGGCATTGCACTTTATGGGGATTACCGGTGTGGTTTTTGTTGTGGCGATCATGGTGCTGCCGATCCAAACCCTGACTACAATCGAAGCATTGTTTTTGCTCTACCGATTCGGGGTGCTCATCGGTTTTACGGTGATGTCTGTGCGGATTCTACGGCTCGATGCGACGAATGTCTCGTACGACGTCGTGTTGCTCTATTTCTCATTATTTATCTTCACCACCAAAAGTTTCTTTTATTACATACGTTTCAATGACGCCACACAAACACCGTATGTCGAAGTCGCAGTCGCTGTTGGTGTAATGGTGTATATCGTGTTGCAGACATATCGGCGCGTCCATCAAGAGCAGCTGAAACTTGCATTGGCTTTTCACAATGCCCGCATCAAACCGCACTTCTTGTTTAATGCGCTGAACTCGATCCACGACGCGATCTATGAAGAACCTGCAGTTGCCCAACGGTTACTGCTCGCGTTTAGCCAGTTCCTGCGGAATCGGTTTCGTTTTTCTGATTTTAGTGCTCTGGTTCCGCTCCACGAGGAAGTAGACATACTCGAGGCATACTTACTCATCGAACAAGATCGTTTTCGTGAGCGCATCCACATCCATCGGGACATAGCACCAGAATCACTCAGTTCCCTTGTGCCACAACTGTTCCTGCAACCCCTCGTCGAAAACGCAATTCACCACGGCATTTTGAAACAACGCCATGGCGGGAGTGTCACGATATCGGTGGTCAAACACACGCACGAACTCGTTGTGACCATTTCCGATACGGGAGTGGGAATTGCGCCGCAGCGTTTGATTAATATCTTCCGAGGTGGGATCCAAGATAGTATCGGCGTGATGAACATTCATACGCGTCTGCTGTACCTCTATGGAAAAGGATTAGATATCCAAAGTACGGAAGGTATCGGTACTGTTGTCCGTTGTCAGATTCCCGTGAAGGCACAAACTGCACCATGAAAAACCTCAAGGTACTGATCATTGATGACGAGCAACGCGCGATCCATGCCCTTACCCGTGTCTTGGCGAACTTCTCCCAGGTGGAGATTGTGGGTACGTTCCTCGATGCGCTGAGTGCGCGGGCGTTCCTCGCACAGCATAGCGTTGATTGTCTGTTTGTTGATATCGAAATGCCGGAACTCGACGGTCTGTCGTTTGCGAAAGAGGTAAAACGACTCACCCCAGATACACACATCGTGTTTACGACG
>JBJONV010000066.1:0-9717 GCA_046051665.1 Chloroflexota bacterium | reverse complement strand
ACCCATGCTGGTGGGCAGCCTCGGTGTGATGTTGGCGCTCGTCCGGCGCCGGCGGCATGCGCGGCAATTGTGGGTGCGCTGGCGCGAACGCTTCGTTCCGCTGCTCTTTTTGGCCATGTTTGCGGGCGTGTCGTACGCCACCAACACGTGGGATTACCCGACGATTTTTGGGATGGCTGTGGTCACATTGGCGTTACTCGCCTGGCGTGATCACCAACAACGGCCCAATGCGGTCGGTCACTTGATGACCTTGATTGCGTCAATAGCCGTGGTGTTTGGGTTGTCCAAAGTGTTTGTCTGGCCATTTAGCCGTTCTTTTGCGAGCGACTACACGGGTTTTGATCCGTGGACCGGACCACAGACGCCTGCGTCGTTGTTCTACGAAATCTCTGGGATGTGGGTCTATGCGGCAGTCGTGGCTGCGATACTCTTCCTCATTCGCATGGGCTGGGTGCATCGCATCGTCGGTGCCGTCGTGCTGTTACTGAGCGTTGCCGCAATGGCGGCAAGTGTGTATTTTGCCTGGCCGGCATTGTATGTCGAGGGCTTTGCGATTGTGAGCCTGGTCGTCTTGATTGCGACGGTATTGCTCCGTTCGCGACAAGAGCGGGTATCGGTACCGTGGTTTGGTCGGACGACGGCGATACAACTCGAATTGCCGGTATTCGATGAACTCGAGCGCCGTCCAGAAGCCCAACGTGCACCGATTGCCCTCGAGACAGTATTTGTGATGGTGATGGTATTGGCGGTGTTTGGGATATCGGCGTTGACCGAGGTATTGGTCGCCAAATCCGACATTGGCCGCATGAATAGTGTCTTTAAATTTGGGATGCAGGTATGGGTGTTTGGCGGTATGAGTGCCGGCGTACTGATCGCCTGGGCATGGCAAAAGCTGCGTTCGTACAGCATCCCCGTGCGTGCGGCGTGGCTTGCGGTGACCTTGGTACTGGTCGGTGCGTCATTCGTCTACCCGGTCACTGCGACGCCGGTGCGTATCGCCGAACGCTACGACAAAGACGCCCCACTATCACTCGACGGCGAAGCGTATTTGCGGTCAGCAAATGCGTCTTGGGGTGAAAACGGGATTAACTTCAGCTTCGCGGAAGACGCCGATGGTATTGCCTGGTTGCGCGCCAATGTGACCGGTACGCCAGTATTGCTCGAGGCACACGCCGAGGCATATCGCTGGATTACCCGGATAGCCACCCATACGGGCATGCCGTCGTTGATGGGTTGGCCGTGGCACGAGCAGCAACAACGGAGTGTCGCCGATGCAGGCGTTATTATCGATGCCCGTAAGCAAGCGATCCAGCGATGGTACAGCAGTACCGAGTCGCAGCAGACGTTCACCGAAATGCAGAAATACGGCATCGAATACATCTTCTACGGACGCATGGAACGTGCCATGTATGGCGATACTGCCGGGAAGGCATTTGCTCAGCTCGCTGAATCGGGGAAGATAACGAAAGTCTTCAGTAGCGGCGAGACGGTCATTTATCAAGTACCGGTGGCTGATCACGCAGCGGGCGTCCTCAAAACCGGGACGTTGGCGAAGTTCCCTCCGAACCCATTGCCGCAGCAATCGCTGTTGACGACCGATAATCAGTCGTTACCGGTTGTGACTGCGCCGGGTTGGAATCCGCTGACGAGTACGATTCCCGTGATTGTCTTGTGGTTGTTGGCGTGGTACCTGATTGGGTTACTCGGGTTGATACCAGTGATGTGGCTTGGAGCTGCATACTGGCCGTGGGCCCGCTTGGTCGGTGCGTTGATCTTGGCATATACGATCTGGTTGCCGGTGAGTGCGCGATTGATGTATAACGGCACGCCTGGATTGGTTTTTGCAGTGCTGCTTGCAGCTGGGTTCTCGGTATGGGCGCTGATGCGCATCGGGATGGGACAGCGCCCACGGACCGATAGCCGCTTGGCCTGGTTCGAGCCCGATCAGGCAGGCGCATACCTGCGTGACGGATTGACCTGGGTCCGTGCACAGCTCCGCGCACAGCGGGGGACGATTCTGCGCCACGAGCTCTTGTTCTTGGCGAGTTTCGCTGGATTGGTACTCATCCGTATGGCCAATCCGGATATTTGGCACCCCATTTGGGGCGGCGAGAAGCCGTTCGAATTCGGCATCCTCAATGCCGTGTTGCGTAGCCCGGTTATGCCACCATATTCGCCCTTCTTTAGCGGCGGAACGCTCAATTACTACTACTACGGCTATGTGTTGGTATCGTTGCCGTTGCGATTGACCGGTATTGCGCCTGAGATTGGCTTTAATTTGATTTTGGCGACGCTCTATGCGTTGATGATTACGGGTATGGGTACGCTGGTCTGGCGCATCACCAAGGTGCGCTGGCCATGGGTCCTGGCAGTATTGGTCACTGGAGTGTTGGGCAATCTGGCGGGGGCATTCCCGGTTGGTTGGGCTCGCGGTTTTGGTGAGGTGATTACGGCGTTCCGCGAGAACGATGCAACAGTAGCGGCAAGTGTTTTGGGTGACTGGTTCATGGGGCCGAGCCGGGTCATCCCGAGCACGATTACCGAGTTCCCGTTTTGGAGCTTTTTGTTTGGTGATTTGCACGCCCATGTCATCGCAATGCCTTTCCTGATGTTGGCACTGGTACTGGCGTGGTATGCACTAGAGGCGGCGTCGCTGCCGAGTATCTGGTGGTTGTTGTCTGGTCTGACGGTAGGCGCGTTGGCAATTACGAATTCATGGGATACGCCCACCCTAGTCGTGATTTTCACTGGTGCATTGGTACGTCGGGTCTGGGTCAGCGACCATCGCTGGCGATTCCCCTTGGCCATCTTGCAAGGATGTGCGGTTGCCGGTCTGGCGGTGGCGTTCTATCTGCCGTTCTTCCAGCAATATGCGCCGCAAGTAGGCGCGATAGACATGATCAAAACGGCCTCGCCGTGGGCGGCATGGTCTGCGGTATGGGGATTGTTCCTCATCCCAAGTATCATTATTACGGTGTTGCTGGCCTGGAAGCATCGGCTGATGCGCATCGTGACAGCAACGGTGCTGCTCTTTTTGATGAGTGCGGGATTGTTGCTCGAATACTTCCCACAACCGGCCCTGGCACCGGTGCTGTCGTACCTCGACAACCCGCGTATCTGGATTGCGGTGTTGGTTGCGTTGTTGATACCGGTATTGCTCAAGCGGCAATCCGACAACATGCTTTGGTTTGGGCTTTGGTTGACGTGTATTGCCTGGGGTTTGACCGGTGCTGTCGAGTATGTCTACTTGCGTGACCACATGTCAGACGGCGATTGGTATCGGATGAACACGGTGTTCAAGTTCGGCATGCAGAGTTGGTTGTTGCTTACCGTGGGTATTGCGGCAACGCTCCCGGCACTCACCAAAAAACTCGACGAGATGCCGCGTATCCCAGCGACCGTCCTTGCTGCGGCGATGTTGGTCCCGTTGCTGTTGGGTGCAGCATTCCCACTGGGTGGAATCCCCAGTCGAGTGATGTACAAAATCAATGACGAACAGCAACCGACGTTGGACGGATTGGCGTTCATGGACGAAGGAACATACGACGCATACGACAAAACTATCCCCTTCAAACCCGATTATCAAGCGATGCAGTGGCTCAAGAAGAACGTCAAAGGGTCGCCCGTTGTATTGCAGTCGAGTATCGAGTTTTATCGTGGATACGGCGTCCGGATTGCTGCAAACACGGGTTTCCCTACCGTCGTAAGTCCGCTCCACGAAAGCGAGCAGCGCAACCCGGATGTGGTCGGTGCACGTGATGCCGATGTGGTCGAGTTTTATCGGAGTGAAGATCCTGCGGTCAAACGACGGATTTTGTCGAAGTATCGCGTCAGTTATGTCGTCGTTGGCATCATCGAACGGGCAGCATACGGCGAAAAGGGTGCTGCGGTGATTGCAGAGATGACCGAACTGCGTGAGGTCTACAAAAACAGCGATACGAAGATCTATGCGGTATCGCCAAACATCGTTGCGGTTGCTCCGTATGCCAACATAAACGGTGGGGGAAATAGTCCCAACGTGGGCTTCCCCGTCGAGCAGATCCAACCCGTCGAAGAGGATTTGAGTGCGCTCGAGGGTGCGTATAGTGCTGATCCCAACAACATCACGACCATGCTTGATTTGGTGGCTGCGTATCGACGGAATGGTCGCTTGGAAGAAGCCGCAGCGGTCCTCCAAAAGGGCACCGTTGCACATCCTGGGGATGTGCCGCTGTTGCATATTTTGGGTGATATTTCGATCGAAGCCGGTCTGACGGATCAAGGAATAGCTGCATATCGCAAGGCAATCACGTATGCCGATAATCCGGGGAATGTCAATAAACTCATCACCGGGTATATCAATGCAGGGTTGCTGGACGATGCGTTGACCGAGGTCAATGCGGCAATTGCCAAGAACCCGACGTTCTATGACTTCTTGATGACGCGGGCGAATATATCTAGCCAGCTGGGTGACTACGACAGTGCGCGTGCCGATTACAACGCATATCTGGATAATGCACCCGAAGATGCCATCTTCCGCGAGGACGTACAACGTGCCTTGGATGCATTGAACTAGACAGAGGAGTTGTGATGATCAACGATGTGGTTTTGCACTGGTTGGTAACCCTGCTCTGTGTCGCCGTTGGTGTGCCTTGGTCCAAGTACCTGTTTCAGACACTGCCACATGCGATGGTCGGTGTCGCCCGGCCACTCGGCTATGCCATCATCGGGGTTGCGGTGTGGGGTCTGGCAATGATCGGTATCCTGCCGTTCAACAGCGGTAGTGTTGTTTTTGTGGCGATTGGGATGGGGTATCTTGGGTGGCGTTTGTCTGGGGGGATCGATCGCGAGTGGCTCCGCCATCATTGGCGTGCCTGGGTCTTGTCTGAGATTATCTTCCTGGCTGGATTTACCATGGTGGTATTCATTCGGAGTCGGACCCCGGACCCGTGGGGGACGGAGCGACCGATGGACTATGCGTTTTTTAACAGCATGCTCCATTCACCAAGCTTCCCGCCACTCGATCCATGGATGTCTGGGAATACGATTAATTACTACTACGCCGGGTATCTGTTGGCTGCAATCCCAGCGACACTGACCGGCGCCGATCCGGTGGTTGCGTATAACCTTGCTTTGGCGACGACAGCAGGCATGATTGGAGCGACCGCTGCCACCGTGGTGACCAGCATGGCCGCCCTATGGCAACCGATTGCACAGCCCCTCCGCAAGCGGACGGCCGGTCTGTTTGCCGGGTTGGCATTTGTTGCAGTGCTCCTGGTCGGCAACATGGGTGGCTTTTTGCAGTTGGTGACCGGCTTACCCGAGATCTTGGCGCTCGAACGTGCAGATGTCGTCCCGGCTATCCAAAATGGACTGGGTTCACGTGCTCCATATACCCTCCAGCGTCCATTCCAAGGTTGGGATTTTGGTGGTACCACACAATTGATTCCCCGTGATACCTGGCAAGATTTCAATTGGTGGAACCCATCTCGGGCAGTGTGGGACACCCTTGTCGAAGACAATGGGATGTGGGAGCGGCGCTATTCGATTACCGAGTTCCCGTTCTTTTCGTTCTGGTTGGGCGATATGCACCCGCATGTGATGGCATTGCCGTTCGGATTACTGTTGCTGGGGCTCGCATTGCGGCGTGCTAGTGGGCAGATGCCGCATGTCGTCGTGCCAGCGGTGTTGTTGGGCTTGTTGTACCCGATGAACAGCTGGGATTATCCTACCTATCTGGTGCTGTATTTGGGGGCGATGGTCTGGCAAAGCCTGCGAGCCAAAACACCGTGGCGTGACGTCGGCCTAGAAGCAGGGATCACGGTTCTCGGTTCGTATGCACTGTATTTGCCGTTTCATCTGAGTTTTGTGTCATTGGTCGGCGGCGCAGAACCGACAGTGACAACGCCGGTTATTGCGACGTTTTCGCAATACTTTGGGCTTGCGCCTGCGCGCACCGAAGCGCACGGGTTGTTTGTCATGTTTGGTTTGTTCTTGGTTCCCATTCTCATGGCTGCAGTCTCTTTTGCACGACATCGCCTCGAGTGGATACTCATCGGGGTCACCGCAGCTGTCGCTGTCGCAGGTGCCTTGGCTGGGTTCGTCACGCTGACCGCGCTCCCACTCGCTGCGTTATTACTCCACTATGCGTTCCGTCGTGACGATGTGACCCCGGCAGGAGCGGTGTGGTTCGGAATGGTCGCACTGGCAGGAATACTGACATTGGTCGTCGACGTCGTGTACATTCGTGACACGTTTAGTTCACGCATGAACACCGTCTTTAAGTTCTACTACCAGGTCTGGGCATTGTGGGGTGTTGCAGCGGTATTGGGGGTATGGCAAATCTGGTCAATCCAGAAAACCAGCTGGCGTGCGCTCGGCATCGTCCTTGTCGCACCACTGACGCTGGCGGCATTGTGTTACCCAGCAGCGACATTGGGCAAAGCACTGCTCGAGCCGCGTGACGGTACCTTGTACGGCAAAACCCCGCGTGATTATGCTTCTGGTGGCCCTGCGTCGATTACCTGGCTCCGCGAACACGTGACTGCAGGGTCGGTCGTGCTCGAAGGTGTTGGATCGTCGTATGACATCGAGGGGAATGGTTTTGGCGGTGTTTCGGCATCGACCGGCTTGCCGACGGTGTTGGGTTGGCCCGGCCATGAATACCAGTGGCGTGGCGGTCAACTCGGGATGGACCAGCAAATCAGCCAGCGTGAAATCGATGTCCGCACCATCTATTCGTCGACCAACGATGCAGAAGTGCGTGCCCTCCTCGATTTGTACCATGTGCGCTACATCTATATCGGGAACGCCGAACGCACCGCATATGGCCCTGAGGCAGGGATGTTAGTTGCCTCGATGAGCACCCAGGTATTCAGTGAGGGTGACATTACCATTTACGCGTACAAAAAATAACCGTACACACGAAACACGACCCCCACGGCATAACGTCGTGGGGGTCGTGTTTTTTTGTTCAGAGGGACCCTAGCGATAGCCGCTTGCCTGCATCTCGAAGAGTTGCGCATAGCCTTTGTTGTTCGCGATGAGTTCTGCATGGGTGCCGAGCTCGGCGAGTTGGCCATCGGCGAGTACCGCGATGCGATCGGCGATGCGTACGGTGCTGAAGCGGTGCGAAATAAGGATTGCGGTGCGCCCTTTGGTGAGTTCGCGGAAGCCGACAAACACCTCGTGTTCACGTTGTGCATCGAGGGCAGAGGTCGGTTCGTCGAGAATGAGGATGCCGCCATCACGCATAAACGCGCGACTCAAAGCGATTTTTTGCCATTGTCCGCCCGATAACTCGCGGCCTTCCTGGAATTGGCGCCCGAGCATGGTGTCATAGCCATTGTGCAGGGTAGCGGCTATGTCGTCGGCTCCACCGTCGCTGGCGGCACGGCGGATGCGCTCGGGGTTGTCACGTTCGGCGATATTCCCGAAGCCGATATTGTCGGCGAGTGTCATCTGGTAGCGCACAAAATCTTGGAAGATGACGCCGATGTGTCGATTGAGGTCATCCAGCGAAAAGTGGCGGATGTCAATCCCGTCGATCGAGATGTAGCCCTCGGTAGGGTCGTAGAGTCGCGTAAGGAGCTTGACCAATGTGGTCTTGCCGGCACCATTCAATCCGACCAGCGCCATGGTTTCGCCGGCGTTGATCGTGAACGAAATATTGCGGAGTGTCCATTGCGTGTGGTCCGGGTAACGGAACGAAACGTTGTGGAAGGTAATCCCGTGCTGCATCGGATCTGGTACCGGGACGGGGTGTTCGGGTGAGCGGATAATGGGTTGAATCGCAAAAAACTCAACCAGGTTCGTCATGAATAATCCGTTTTCGAGGAGTCCATTTATCCCACTGAACAGACTCTGGAATGTGGTCTGACTCTGACGCAACAAGGCGATATAAAACGTCATCCCACCAATAGTAACGGCTCCTTGGAGAGCCTTCCACACCACATAGCCATATGCAACATAAAAGCTAAGCGTCGACACAAATCCCCAGACGATGCTGAGGAGCGAACGCTTTTTGGAAAGTGCCAAATCTTCGTCGTAATATTGTTCGAACGTCGCCGTGTAGCGCTTCATAATCGGTGCAGCGAGGCCAAACAAGCGCACCTCTTTGATTGTTTTGTCGCTCGTGAGTAA
Source organism: Chloroflexota bacterium (assembly GCA_046051665.1). Classification (GTDB taxonomy): domain Bacteria; phylum Chloroflexota; class Chloroflexia; order Chloroflexales; family Roseiflexaceae; genus UBA965. Next base: position 1,596 of record JBJONV010000066.1, on the reverse strand, counting down.
CTCTTCGAGGTACCGTAATTGCCGGAATTCTGGTGCGCGGCGCGTCAGCAAGCGGAAAAACAAGCGACTGTAGCGGCCTTGTGCAATAAACGCCGGAATACTCGCGCCGAACAAGATGAGTGCTAACACTGGTGCAAACGAGATGACGAGTACTAAAAACGAAAGTAACGAGATAAATTGCTGCACAATGGCGAAGCTCCCGGTTACCAGAGCCAAGGCGCGGAACTCTGCTTGCCGTCGTGCATTCTGCAGGCGATCATAGAAGGCTGGGTCTTCGAAGTATTGGATATCGAGCTCTGAGGATTTGGTCATCACCCGTGTTGCCACGTAGTTCGACAACCGGGCATTCAAGGTATGGTCAGCCAAAATGCGGACTTGACTGATGATGAATGCAATACTCACGAGTCCGAGTTCGATTCCTACCCACGGAGCACAGACGGCGATGCCGGCCCATGGATCGCCGAGCGACATTCCGTGCGCGACACTATCCACAATACGACCAGCAGTATAGGCTTGTGCAGCGGGTAAGGCTGCATTCACAACGGTCGTGATGGAATACAGGAGCGCACCTTGTGGGTCTGCTTCACGCACCATGGCAAACGCCGCGGGCAATGTTTTGATAGCCTCGGTGGTTTGGGTACGCCATTGGTGCCAGCGTTGGCGCAGGGAGAGGGAGTCTTGTTCGTCGCTCATGGATAGCCTTTCCTTTTGTGCCGCGTCATTGTACATGGATTCACGACAACAAACACGCGCACCGCCAGTGGGGAGGCAGTGCGCGTGGTGGTGGGACAGACATCGAGTGGGGTGATGCGCTGTACCGGAGTTAGGGTTTGTACAGGGTGGCACGCTCCTCTATTGGCATGAGGACGAATTGATTGACACGATTCAGGTAGACGTAACTCTGGCTGCCTGCGGTGACAATCATGTCCGGGCGGGTATCGTTATTGGTATCACGGAATGTCAGCAATACCGGAGTAGAAGCTGCGTTGTGCCCGGTGAGGGCTGGTCCGTTGATGACACGGGTCTGTGTGGTGTCGCCTGCGGGTATTTGCATGATGACGATCTGACGGTTGACGTTCATCGCCACAAAATGGCTGGGTTGATCGACGTGGTCGTTGATGCCCACAAAGGCGTCGGTATGGAAGGTTCGCGTTGCACCGTAGGCGACTTCTGCGAGTTGCACACTGCCCCATTGGAAGAGGGATGTGACGGCGACGTACAGTGCCACGATGGCCAAAATACCCGTGAGATAAAAATGTGGTGTGGTGCGTGGTGGCGTGGTGATGAACATGGCAGTAGTGTCGGAACGCACCGAGCGGCGGGAAGGGTAGCGGATATCGCGGATAAGCATTGCCATCGGGTGACCTCCTCAAATCGTACGCATGTTCGAAACATCTGTGCTAAATATATGCGAACATTTGTTTCACGTCAAGACTTTTCAGAGGGTTTGCTACAAATGGTAGTGAATGTCATCAATTAGTAATCAGGGATCAGTAATCAGGGATCAGTAATCAGGGATCAGTAATCAGGGATCAGTAATCAGGGATCAGTAATCAGGGATCAGTAATCAGGGATCAGTAATCAGGGATCAGTAAT
>JBJONV010000065.1:0-22243 GCA_046051665.1 Chloroflexota bacterium | reverse complement strand
ACGATAATTGATCCCAAAAACACAAGCAAACCGACAGACAAACCGGCACCTTGCCAACTGATATGTGGCGCAAGCATCAACCGCATCGACGCGGTACTGTACGTCCCCGTGGTCTGCTCTGCGGTATATTCGGTAGCGGTAATGACAAGTTGCCCGACCGGCGTCGGCGCCGCAACAGGAGCATCGACTGCATCAATGCTGACCACGAGGGCGGTGATATTATCGCTGCCGCCGCGTTCGTTCGCGACATCAATCAGGCGCTCTACGGCATCCGCAGTGGTGTTTTGACCAATGATGGACAACAACTCGGCGTCTTCGACATGATTGATGAGTCCATCGCTTGCCAGCAGGATGCGGTCATTGGCTTCGACTTTGAACGAAAACAAATCAACGACGACATCGGGCTGGTGGCCCAGAGCCCGCGTAATCACGTGACGATAAAACATCTTGTCGGCATCGGTTGCACTCAGGGTGCCCGCAGCAATCTGCTCGTTGACCAGAGAATGGTCACGGCTGATTTGCCGAATATCGTTGCCCCGGACCACATATGCACGGCTATCGCCGACGTTTGCAATGGTGCATGTATCTGCGTGGACAACCGCTGCTACACCGGTCGTCCCCATAGAGGTATGAGCGCGTGTGCCTTCGTTGAAAATCGCCGCATTGGCGCTTTCGAACGCTAAACTCAATGCAACACTGCGTTCTTCGTCTTTGAGGGCATAAAAAGCGGTTATGATGTTTTCAACAGCCATGTGACTTGCGATTTCACCGGCTTCGTGACCACCCATGCCGTCACAGACAACAAACACCGAGCCGAGCTCGGTTGCCTGTAGGCCCTCGCCGACGCCATAGTCGTCTTCGTTGTGTTCCCGTTGTCTGCCAACATCGGTACGGGCTGAGTGGCTACACTTCATGGAACGTCCGGTCTTTGTGAAATTACGCTTGTGTGTAGTATAACATATGATAGTTTATACAACAACCAGCAAACTACGCCGTCACGATACGCAAAAGGAGCACTAGAATGCCATATACCATTGGTGTTGACCTCGGTGGGACAAACCTTCGCGCCGGTCTCGTCGACCAAAACGGCACCATTTTCTATGACACCAAAGTCGATACCAAGGTCGAAGAGGGTGCACAAGCAATCTTCGGACGGATGGTCGCTCTCATCGCCGATGTCCAAGCTCATCTCCCTGCTGGGGCTCAACTCGACGGCGTCGGCATCGGTGTCCCAGGGCCACTTGATCCATTCGCCGGGTTCGTTTTTGCTATGCCCAATATCAAGGGATTCGAAAACACTCCGCTACGCAACATGCTCCAAAATGCGACCGGCCTCGACGTCGAACTCGGCAACGATGCCAACGCCGCAGCCGTCGGCGAATGGATTTTTGGTGCAGGCAAAGGGATGCGTGACTTGGTCTATGTGACCGTCAGCACCGGCATCGGTGGTGGTGTGATCATCGACGACCATTTGTTGCTCGGTCATCGTGGGTCTGCGGGCGAAGTCGGCCATCACATCATCGACTGGAACACCCGCATGTCATGGGAAGATGTCGCCGCTGGACCCGGCTTCGCTGCCCGTGCTGCCGCTGCCATGCGCGCCGATCGAACGACGGGTTTACACGCACTGACCACTCCCGAGGCCGTCCAAGGGCACCACATCGCCCAAGCAGCCAAAAGCGGCGATGCAGTCGCACTCCGGCTCATGGATGACGAAGGCGAAGCAATCGGTGCAGGGCTCGTCAACATGCTCCACCTCTATAGCCCAGCCAAAATCGTCCTCGGTGGCGGTGTGGTCATCAATAATCCCCAGTTGGTTGACCGTGCCCGGATCGTCATCGCAGAACGGGCATTGAGTGTCTACCGCGACGTCCCCGTCGTAATGACTGAACTCGGTGATCGCATCGGGCTCCTCGGTGCTGCAGCACTCTACAATCACATGCGGCATCGTCGCTAAGTACTAGAAAAAGGCTCCGATGCTCCGTGCGCACCAGCTCGAGATTTGCGAATCGCGCACCATCAACGAACTACATTGGGTTGCCTTCCGTGCGCCGCAACTTGCTGCCCACTGGCAACCTGGTCAATTCATGCAGATCCGCTGCGACGACACCAATAGTCAGCAACGACTCCTGGTACGGAGCCTGTTTGCGGCACAGGTAGACGCAAAAGTCGGTCGTATCGGATTCCTCTTTGCGCCGCACAGCGACGACGGATTGCGCTGGCTCTCTGAGCAACCCATGGGGAAATCCATTGCCGTATATGGCCCATACGGCAAACTCCCGCATCCCCTTGCTCCGCGAGGAACGGCACTGTGCATCGGTCAAGCCGAAGGTGCGTTGCGCTTGCTCGGGGTAGTCAATGCACTCCAACAGCAGGCGACTGCAACGACATTCATTGCCGGTGATATGACCGCACAATGGCATATTGCTCCACAACTCGTACCGACAGATGTGGAGTACATGGCCGGGAGCGAGAATGTCCTGCGTATCGCCGAGAAACGTCTGCCCGACCTCATTCGGTGGGCTGATCACATCTATATTGCTGCCAGCAACCCGGTCGTCAGTGCGCTCCGCCACATTATTCGGCAGACTCGCTTACGGGCCGGTAAATCCCTTACGGCTGTGTGTATCACGCACCCAATGCCGTGTGCGAGTCAATCATGCCAACAATGCCGCGTCCAAACACGCAACGGCCCGCGCTTGGCGTGCCAAGTCGGGCCGTGGTTTGCTATGCAGCAGTTGCTGTGATGCTAGATGATAATGCCGCGTTTGCGTACTTCTTGGTTTTTGGCTTTACGGAATAGTTCGTCGTAGTTGACACGTCCCATCGAAATCTCGAAGCGCAACTTCGACTGCAACAATTCATGCAATTCGCTGTCGAGGCGCTCTTCTTGCATCAATTCGTCAGTCATAATATCGGTAATGGCGACACGCAAATCTGCATCGTCGGCCTCGAACAATATCCCGTCTGTATCTGCCAATACATCAACGAGTCGTTCTGCATACTGGGTGATTTTGGTAGGTGAGAGACGCACAAGCAACCTCCTCTGGCGCCCGTTGTAAAGCAATACGCATGATTCGAACGGGTACATGTAGTCTATGTGGTAATCTGAAATCCGTCAATTAGTGCGTTGTGGAGCCTCATGGAAAAACACGAATACGATACGATGGCACAGGTAGAACGCCATCACTGGTGGTATGCCGGCATGCGTCACATCGCTGATACCTTCCTCGCGCATATTCCGCAACCGAGCATCATCATCGACGCCGGTTGTGGTACTGGTGGTAATCTTGTGTGGCTGTCACAGTATGGTCGTGCAATCGGCTTCGACATGAGCCCCGATGCACTTGCATATACCAATGCAGCAGGACTGAGCGTCTGCCGCGCGAGTATCGATGCCATCCCGATTGCCACAGCGAGTGCAGATTTGGTGACGAGCTTCGATGTCATTTACCACCGCGCGGTGCAGGATGATGCTGCTGCCGTCCGGGAATGTGCGCGTATCCTCAAACCAGGCGGGCATTTGCTGTTGCGCGTCCCTGCCAACGACTGGCTCCGCGGGCATCACGATGAACGCGTCCACACCGCACGGCGCTATTCACATGCACAAGTCGAAGTACTCTGTCGGCAAGCAGGCCTCACCGTCAAGCGGATGAGTTATGCCAATACCGTCTTGTTTCCGATTGCTGTTTTACAACGCATCCGAGAGCAAGGTAATACCCACATCCACGAACAATCTGATTTGACAACGCCATCACGACTGACCAATTTCGTCGGTCGCTTTGCTCTTGGCATAGAAGCAGTGTTGCTGTCAGTTGGCGTACGCATGCCCTATGGAGTATCATTGTTGTGTCTGGCGCAACGACCGCTGGCACAGATTCGAGACGGAGTGCATGATGATTCAACAAGCGCTTAATACGATTGCACGCCAACCGGCGGTATGGGATATTTTTCGTTCGATTGCAGAATTCGGGTTCACTGCAGATTATCGTGTCATTGAACGCGAACTCAATCCCCTCGGAGGCGACCAGACCCGCCGATTCCTCGACTTCGGCTGTGGTACGGGCCAGTTTGCCCGCTGCTTCCCAGCAGCGCGCTATTATGGCTTCGATATCGCGCCCCACTATGTTGCGCATGCACGCCGCAATGTACCCCACAAACTCGGTGTCATGAATGGCACCGCAGTCGGATTTGCCGACAATACCTTCGATGCAGCGCTCATCATGGGCGTATTTCACCACCTCGACGACGCCACCGTAACCGCTTGTGTGCGTGAGTTGCACCGCGTCATGCGGCCGCAGAGCACCATTTTGATGCTCGAAGATATCCCCACCCAGAACCCACTCAACCTCCTCGGGCGCGCGATGCATTGGCTCGATCGTGGCGACAATATCCGCAGTGACGCGCATTATCAGCGTCTGATGGCACCCTACTTTCAGATCGAACGAAGCACGACGATTTTGAGTGGCATCTGTGATCTCGGCGTCTATGTCATGTCGCGCACCGACCTCCCAGCGGAAGCCTAGCGCACTCGACCGTACCATCGTGTGCCATCCCCGCACAGAATCGAGGGTCCCGTGATCGAATTCAGCGCTGTCAGCAAAACATACGGTGCGACGCTGGCACTAGACTCCCTCTCTTGCACTATCCCAGCGGGTGCAACGGTCGGACTCATCGGTCCCAATGGCTCCGGCAAAACGACCGCACTCCGCCTCCTCACAACACTCATCGCGCCGAGCAACGGCGATATCACGGTTGCCGGACATTCTGTCTCGAACGAAGCAGCTGCGGTACGTCGCCTGATTGGCTACATGCCCGATACGTTCGGGGTATATGAATCGATGACCGCCACTGAATACCTCGACTTTTATGCCCGCTGTGGTCGAATGCCGGTAGCGCAACGCGAACGCGACATCCCCACGATTTTGGAGCGTGTCGGCTTAAGCAAAGAAGCCCATACAGCGGTCATGAGTTTGTCTCGTGGGATGGCGCAGCGGCTCAGCCTCGGCCGTGCACTCCTGCACGACCCCGCGATTCTTGTCCTCGATGAGCCTGCGAGTGGACTCGATCCCCGCGCGCGTATCGAGTTACGTAGCCTGTTACATGGGCTCCATGATCAGGGCAAAACAATCCTCATCAGTTCGCATATCCTCTCGGATCTGGCTGATTTATGCACCCACATGCTCATCCTCGAGCGTGGCAAAACGATTGCCTATGACACGCTCACCAACCTGACCCATGCCACACAGCAGCAGTCACTCCTGGTGAGTCTCGTTGATCCTGCTCCTGAACTCCCTGCGATAGCAACGAGCCACGGCTATACGGTGTTGCAATCCCCTGACGACGTGCGCCGCTACACGCTTCGTGGGAGCAATACCCCTGCAGACCGGGCGGCATTACTGAACGCACTGGTAACAGCTGGGATTATGGTGCACACCTTTGCAGCAACAGAATCTGCCCTCGAACAGGCGTTTTTGCAGATGACCAGTGCTGCCCAGCAGATGGAGGAGCTTCCACATGGGTAATCTCAACCCTATTCTGCTGCGAGAACTCCGTGGCCGATTACGGACACCACGCTCGTACTGGCTCTTGTGCGGTGCACTTGTGTTGGTCACAACCATCGCAATGCTCATCTACAGCGCCGATTATGCATCCATGGATGGTCAGTCGACATTCAACGGAACCGCGGGACACACCGTTTTTTTGGCGCTGGTCGTGACGGCATTGATTGCGGTGAACGTCATCGCCCCCATGATGGCCGCCGGGAGCATTGCCGGTGAACGCGAACGCCAGACATTTGACCTGATTCTACTTACCCAAATGCGCCCCATCGATATCGTCCTCGGGAAGGTAGCCGCGACCATGGCGTACTGCCTGCTCTTCGTCACCGCATTGACACCACTCATGGCGATTACATTCCTCATCGGAGGAGTCGATGTCGGTGAGCTGACCATTCACTACATTCTCATTATGTCGAGCGCACTGTTGTATACCTGCATCGGTGTCTACTGGTCGACTCGTACACAGACCGCAATCACAGCGACTGGCTATGCATTCGCAACCATTTTGAGTCTGCTCTTGGTATTGCCGGTTTTGGTACTGGTACTGCCGGAAGTATTGCCGGCATTGTTTTCCGAAGATACCAACACGTGGATGCACATCATGCTCGCCAGCCATCCCTATGCAGCCATTGTCTTTACACAAGAATCGTTGCGGAGTGCATCGGTTTGGAACGAAGCCTACACTATAAACGGAGTCGTCGTGGTCGGTCCCGCCATGTGGCTCCTCACCGTCGCGGTGTCGTGGTTTTGGAGTTGCATCGCTGTCGTGTTCAGCATTCGCCGACTCACGCCACCCACCATCCAAGGAGCATCCTAATGCGTCATTTTGTCGCTTTCTGCAGCGTTGTGTTGCTCACCGCTTGCACCCTGACACCAAGTACAGTGCTCCCACAAGCGACACAAGCGCCTATCACCGAGACAGTCAGCACCAACGCCGCAACTGCGACACCACTCGATGCCACTGAGACACCGCTCAGTGATAATCCAACCGCTACCAGCGTCGCCCAGACGGTGCCTAGCGGTGGCGAAATCCTGTTGTTGAGCAATGGCGATCTCGTTGGTGTTGCGGTGAACGATTCTCGCCGCAGAACGATTTTCGGTGGGGTCTCGGCGTTTGCGGCATCGCCAGATGGCACAATGATTGCGGTCATCCGTGGCAGCGGTGCTGCAGGCGAATTATGGACTGTGCGCCGCGACGGTTCAGACGCACAGCAGCGTACCGATGATCAGCGTTCGCTGGCATCGCTCCATTGGCTTCCCGACAGTAGCGGATTCCTCTATGCTGCCAGCGACGCTGATAGCGCAAATCAGTCATCGTGGCTCGAATGGGCAGCGTTTTGCCGGCAGAGTGTGATTATCCGTCGGGACCTCGCCGATCCCAAAGAGTACCCCATGGGTGAAGGGTGCGATCCCGTCGTATCCCCCGACGGCAGGCGCATTGCTTACGCCACGCGGCCATCACGCACCGATGCCTCAGCTGCTGATCCGGGGAATACTGCCAGCAACGCTATCCACCTCATCAACATGGCGGGCGAAAACGGCTGGGACCCGGTCAGTGCCAGCGGTGCGGAACCCGGCCAAGACGGTCAAGGGTTGGTCGTCTACAACCCCGTATGGACTCCCGACAGCAAACGTCTGATGGTCAGTGTGTTTGTGGGCAATCGCGTCGAAACAGATATAAACTTATTGACCCTGGTAGACGCCTCAGCAGGTACGAGTCAACTACTCGGGACGTCTGCGGGGTGGAATCGTGCCATTCAACAAACTCGTGACGGCGCGACATATGTGTTGACAACCCAAAATACCGGCAATGCACGTGGTTCATTGGGTTGGGATGTCTGGCAGACGTCTGTGTACAACATGGTCGGGGTACGTGACATCTACCTGCCTGACGGCATGTTTGAAGCAATCGGTACGCTCATCGGAGAATCACTCAGCCGTGCGCAGTACGTTGCGTGGCACCCCGATGGGACAGCCGTAGCAGTCGTGATGCCCCCAGATTGGGATCCGGCCATTGCACCAAACGAAGACTATGGGCGCGTCGAAGAACCGGGCGAGCTCTGGCTTTGGCCGTTAGGCGGAATCCCCACCACCAAACTCAGTACACCCGTCGATGCCGCTTCACCCATCCAATGGCTGCCCTGACGGGACCACCTGTGTCCATGGGTCTTGTGGGGTAGCAACGACCACGCGTTGCACCGCGGGCGTTATAGAGAACGCCAGACGCCAGCGTGGTTTGGCGGGCTCGAGGCGGACAATGCTTGCACACGCAATATCTTGTTGAACGCCCGTCGCCGACCATACGATCCACTGAATATCTGGCTGATGTGCGACCAATAACACCGCCCGGTGTGTGCGTGATGCCGCAAAATTCTGCACGACTGAATAATCGAACCCCGGTGCCAGACGCTGATCGACCGTTACTGGCAGAGCATATTGATGCCCAATGATTTCTGCAGTTTGCTGCGCACGCACGAGTGGGCTACAGCGAATACTGTCAATCACAATACCCAATACCTGCAGAGACTCTGCGCAGACGAGCGCTTCGGCGACCCCCTGTTCGGTCAAATTTCGTTGCGCATCGTTGCGCAGTGGATGAGTCGGTTCGGCAGTTGCATGGCGCACAAGATAGACTTCGGCGACACTCATAACACCTCAAATCCGTCTCTGCATGCAGTGCCTATTGGTATAATGAGCCATAACGGCGATCTCGCCTGATGGGATATTACCATGACGCACATGATTCCGGTCCTTGATTTCGGATCACAAACAGCCCAACTCATCGTCCGGCGCCTGCGCGAAATTGGTGTCTATTCAGAGCTTATCCCCTATGACGCACCACAAAGCGACATCCTGAAGCATGACGTGGTGGGCATTGTCCTGTCGGGCGGCCCTGCCAGCGTCTACGACGACGGTGCACCTGCACTGCCAACCTGGCTCATCGATGCCCCTGTGCCGGTTTTGGGCATTTGTTATGGGATGCAACTCCAAAGTTATGCCCTTGGCGGACGAGTCGTCCGCGCTGCCCAACGCGAATACGGCAGTGCCACCATACAGCTCCACACCGAACACCCATTATTCGCGGGCATGGACGCCAACCAACCCGTCTGGATGAGCCACGGCGACCACATCGAGTCGATTCCCGAGGGGTTCGTTCCGTTGGCGAGCAACGCGAGTACGCCTTTTGCTGCGATGGCATCTGCCAGCCGCCGCTGGTACGGCATACAGTTCCATCCCGAAGTAGTCCATACGCCCAACGGTCGTGATGTGCTCCGCCACTTTGCCCTCGATATCTGCAAAGCGACCCCAAGCTGGCAGGCATCTTCGTTCGTCACCGAATCCATTGCACGTATCAAAGCCCAAGTCGGTGACGGCAAAGTCATCTGCGGGCTGTCAGGCGGCGTCGATTCAGCGGTCGCAGCACTGCTGATTCACCGCGCCATCGGTGACAATCTGACCTGTGTGTTTGTCGATAATGGGTTGCTCCGCCTCAACGAAGCCGAACAGGTCGTCCATACATTCCGTGATCAGATGGGCATCAAACTCATCCACGTCGATGCCAGTGTTGAGTTCCTCGGTGCCCTCGCAGACGTCAGCGATCCCGAACGCAAACGCAAAATCATCGGTGAAAAATTCGTTCGTGTCTTCGAACGCGAAGCCAACAAAATCGACGGCGCGACGTTCCTCGCCCAGGGAACGCTCTACCCAGACGTCATCGAATCAAAGGCACCCGACCGCCAAAAGGGCGTCACCATCAAGACCCACCACAATGTGGGTGGGTTGCCAGCAGATATGAAGCTCACGTTGGTCGAGCCATTGCGCTATCTCTTCAAAGACGAAGTCCGTGCCGCCGGGATGGAATTAGGGCTCGCCGAAGATTGGGTCTGGCGCCATCCGTTCCCCGGTCCTGGCTTGGCGGTACGTATCCTCGGAGCAATCAGCAAAGCCCGGGCAGACATTCTGCGCGAAGCCGACTATATCTTTATCAGCGAACTTCGCGCCGCTGGTCTCTATCGCACCACGCAACAAGCCTTCGCCGTCCTTTTGCCGGTCCAGAGTGTGGGTGTCATGGGCGATGGCCGTACGTATGCCGACGTCATCGCCTTGCGTTCCATCACCACCGAAGACTACATGACCGCCGACTGGGCCCACCTGCCCTACGAGTTCCTCGCAAAAGTCAGCAATCGCATCGTCAACGAAGTCGCCGGCGTAAACCGTGTCGTGTACGACATTTCGTCGAAGCCCCCCGCAACCATCGAATGGGAATAGCTCCTTCCGCCCGCCTGTAGTGTTCATGACCGCACCACAGGCCCATCGCAGGACAGCATGCGCACCATACAGGCACACGCCTCCGCCAAACTCATCCTCGCCGGCGAACACGCAGTGGTGTACCACCGTCCGGCGTTGGCCGTGCCGTTGCCCGATGTACGCGCCCGCGTCAATATTACCTCTGGTCACATCGGGACGGGGTGCCACCTCCACATGCCCGATGTCCAGCGGAGTGCTACATATGGGGTCGATCAGGATCCGCTCCTCGAGCTCATGGGCGACATCCTGCATGCATGGCAGCTCGACACGCCAGATCTCATCATCACCGTAGAGTCCGACATCCCCATCGCAAGTGGCATGGGGAGTGGCGCTGCTGTGGCCACTGCACTCGTCCGTGCCTGTGCGCACTGGTTCCAGCATCCATTGACGAACGATGCGTTGGCAGCACTCGTTTTTCGCAGCGAACAACGCCTCCACGGCACGCCGAGCGGCATCGACAATACCGTCATCGCGTACGACCAACCTATCCGCTTCTGTCGCCGCACCTCTAGCCTAGACGGCACACCACGCCCACCGTCGATTACCCCGCTCACAATCGGCGCTCCGATAGACATTATCATCGCCGATACCGGAGTGCGGAGCCCGACGCACCTCGCCGTCGCCGGGGTACGGACCCGCCGCGAGGCAGATCAATCCCACTACGACGCGCTCTTCGACGCAATTGCCGCGACCACGGCGGTCACCCAAGCGGCCCTCGCGCAGGGTGATGCAGCACTACTGGGCATGGCAGCGCGCCAAAATCAGACGCTCTTACAAGCAATCGGTGTCTCGACACCGTTCATCGACATACTCGTCGAGGCAGCCAATCATGCCGGTGCATATGGCACCAAAATCAGCGGTGCCGGCGTCGGCGGAATCATTTTTGCAGTCGTCGATCCCAGTCAACGCGACGCAGTCATGTCGGCCCTGCGCAACGCCGGTGCACGTACCGTCACCCCCACCGTCATAGCGGCGTACCAGCCACCGGCGTAGGGTGCATCATGTTTTTTGAGCAAAAAACCCTTACCCCGTGTGCCTCTGCACCAGAGCGAAATCGACGCGTTACGAAAACGCAGTCCCCGAGGCTTTTCCATCAACCCGCTCCCAATCTTCCTTGCGACCCCTCGTAGTGAGATTCCTATCTCCGTGCAGAATCCAACCCATCCCACGCACACACCACTCCATCAGAGCGAACCCATCTTATGAAAATCTCCGACGGTGCGGCTTTTCGCGGAGCCACAACGTACCAATGCCAGGCGCATACGCGGTGTGCATAGCAAACGACTCGGCCCAACCGCTTTTTCTCATACAAAAACAATCATCCTTCCGCTCACAGACGTGGTTGTTGACGACCATACCGGGTATAATGAATGCAGATTCGTTTGAGAGGTCCTTGACATGGCGCGTGTAATGGTCGCGATGAGCGGCGGTGTCGATAGTTCCGTCGTGGCTGCAATGCTTCATAATGCCGGTCACGATGTGACAGGAGTGACCATGCATCTCTGGGAGGGTGACGGCGACAAAATGGTCGAAAGCCGTTGCTGCTCGATGGAGATGGTCTCGGGCGCCCGGCGTGTGTGTGCGCAGTTGGGCATCCCGTACTATGTCTTCAACTACCAAAAAGACTTTAAAAAACACGTCATCAACTATTTTGCTGATGAATACAGTCATGGAATGACACCCAATCCCTGCATGGCCTGTAACCGCGATCTCAAGTTTCGCGTGTTGCTCGAACGTGCCGAGCTCCTTGGGTTCGACGCACTGGCGACCGGTCACTACGTCCAAAACCGTTATGATGGGCAACAATGGCGCATGTACCGTGGTGCGGACGAGCGCAAAGACCAATCGTACATGCTCCATATGCTCGGTCAAAAAGAACTCTCACGCCTCATGTTCCCGCTCGGTGGGATGGTCAAGCCTGAGGTGCGCGCATTGGCGAGTCAGCTCGATTTGGCTACTGCAGAGCGTCCCGAAAGCCAAGATATCTGCTTTGTGCCTGATCGTGACTATCGTTCATTCGTCAAAACCCAACGTCCCGATGCCTTTGCAAGCGGCAACATTGTCGACCAGAGCGGCGCTACTGTCGGTACCCATCAGGGCATTCCCCTCTACACCGTCGGTCAACGCCGTGGCCTTGGGTTGGCCGTCGGGTCACCGCTCTTTGTGACACACATCGATGCACAGTCCAATACCATCGTTGTCGGCCCACAATCTGATCTCAAGAAAACCACCATCTCGATCGACCGTGTCGTTTATGTCGGTGGCACGCCTCCGGACAACGAGTTTACATGCCAGGTACAGAGTCGTTCACATGCACCTTCCGTCCCTGCACGAGTCACGGTCACCGGTGCACAGACGGCAACACTCACCTTTGACGAACCCCAAGACGGTATTTCGCCTGGGCAATCTGCGGTATTCTACGCAGACACCGAGGTCATTGGAGGCGGGCGTATCCTCGTCTAACAGATGCCACCATACCTACTCGTACTTATCATTCTGACTACGTTTCATGCCGCATTGGCACACGCCTTCGTCGGCAAGACCGTATTGCAGTTGCCGGTATTTTGGTTGGCAACCCTCGTCGGCGTAGGGATTATCTATGCGACGCGGATTTCGGTGCACGAGCTGTTGCCCACGATAGGCACCGTGCATATCGTCGAGGTAAGTATCGGTGGTTGGTTAGCGCTCTACCCGACGATACGTGCCACCACACGCCTCTAGGAAGGACCTTGTATGAATGATTACCCCATCAACGATACGCCCGAATCATCGGGGATGAACCGCTCGCTTGCGATTGGCGGCATCCTCCTGGCACTCATTACCATCACGTTGGTGGTGCTGGCCGTTATCTACCCGGGCTTCCGTGAGGCATTGCGGGATTTTTCGATTATTATCCTTGCGCTATTCCAGCTCATCGGCGCAATCGTGATGGCATTGGTGGCGATAGCGTTGTTGTATGCGGTCAAAGCCATCGACAAAAGCACACGTGTCACTCTCGTCCCCAAGCTCGAGGAACTGAGCACCAAGCTCGATGATGTTTTGGCCAACACCAAAAGTGTCACTGCAGATGTCAAGAAATCCACGGCTGCGGTAAGTACGACGGTATCAATTATCACAGACGAAATCGTCGGACCGGCTATCAAGATCTCGGGCTATATCGAAGGTGCCAAAGCAGCAGTTGCGCTCATTGGCCAACGCCTCAAACCAAAATCACCACCGAGAGAAACACCGACCGATGAGTAAACAAAATTACGGCGGCCAAGCCGTCATCGAAGGGGTCATGATGCGCGGCTTGCAGCGCGCTACGGTTGCCGTACGCCGCAGCGATGGGAGCATCTTCACCTTCCACGAAGCACTCAACTCCGGCAGACGTTCCACGCTCGAAGCACTCCCCATCTTGCGTGGCGTGCTTCTGCTGTGGGACACACTCAACCTCGGCGTCCGGGCGCTCAATGTCTCGGCCGCTGCAGATTTGCCCGCCGAAGAACAACCGACTAACGGCGAAACCGTCGGCGGTGTGGCACTCTCGCTCGCCTTGGGCTTCGGACTGTTCTTTGCACTGCCGTTACTCCTTGCCAATGCGTTGCAATACGTCGGATTGAACAATCTCCTCATCGTCGTCCTCGAAAACATCTTCCAACTCATCATCTTTATCGGCTACATGATTCTCATCGGACGCATCCCGGATATCCAACGTGTCTATGGCTACCACGGCGCCGAGCACAAAGCCATCAATGCCTACGAGGCAGGGTTGCCCTTGGACGTTGCGCATGTCAGCCGACAAACACTCATACATCCACGCTGCGGCACCAGCTTTATGCTGGTTGTGGTCGTCCTCAGTATGCCGATATTTGCGCTTTTTGCCGATCAGCAGCTGCTCATCAAAGTCATCTCACGCATCCTCCTGGTACCCGTTATCGCGGGATTATCGTTCGAACTGTTGCGCATTACCGCTGCCAATTACCACCGTGCCTGGGTACGCTGGCTTATCGCGCCATCGCTTGCACTGCAGAATCTCACCACCCGCGAACCCGACGATGCCATGTGTGCCGTCGCCATTGCTGCGTTATTGCCGGTGTTGGCTGCAGATGGCGCATTACCCGCTGCGTATGACCACGACCTCGCCATGGGCATCGATGCCCCTACCGACGGCTTTAAAATACTCCCGCCAACCACCGATCCGGCGTAGCTCCGATGCTTGCCGAGACACTCCTCAACTGGTTCTCCCATGCGGGTCGCGATTTGCCCTGGCGGCATACCCGTGACCCGTATCGTATTTTGGTCTCCGAAATCATGCTCCAACAGACGCAAGTCGAACGCGTCATCCCAAAATACCATGCATTCTTGACACAGTTCCCCGACATGGCCAGCCTCGCAGCCGCGCCCACCAGTGCGGTCATCACGGCCTGGCAAGGTCTGGGCTACAATCGCCGTGCGCTGTACCTCCAAAAAACCGTCCAAACGGTGCTTGCTACATATGCCGGTGTCTTCCCTACAGACGTCGGCCTCCTCCGCGCACTCCCTGGCCTCGGTCCCTACACCGCCGGAGCAATTGCCTGCTTTGCCTACGAACAAGATGTCGCGTTTATGGATGTCAACATCAGACGGGTCGCCGTCCGGCTCTGGAGTGATCCACATGCTACTGTACCAAGCGACACAACCCTCTTGACGCACATCCTACAACACATCCCCAACGGACGTGGGTGGGACTTCAATCAAGCCATCATGGAGCTCGGCGCGACCATCTGCACCGCCAAGACTCCCCACTGCCCGCGCTGCCCGTTGCGTGCCGCATGCGCCGATTACGCCGCCCGCCGTGACGCCGATGAACTCCTGCAACCATTGCCCGTACGCACCCTCAAAAAGGTCGCCGAAAAACCAGCCCCGCGCTTTGTTGGCTCCAATCGCTACTACCGTGGTCGTATAATCGATGCCCTGCGTACCGTTCCCGCCAATCAGGGAATGGACACGAACGCATTACACGCCGCTGTGGAAGCCTACGGTGAGCCAATCGCTGAGCAGACATTCCAGACCATCATCACCAAATTAGCAGCAGATGGACTCATCGTGCGTCACGACGATACCATTCGCTTACCTGACTAATGGTCACCGACCTTTGTTGTGCAATAGAAAAGAGCGCTTCAGGCATAGCCTGGAGCGCTCCTGCGCCGAATCACACAGCACTGTCTATTTTTCGATGGTGCGAATCATGGATTCGATCGCAAGTGTATCGCCGTTCCCTTGGTCGTTGTAATACACATGATCATACTCCGGTGTTTTTTCGCCACGCAGGTCTACACTGTTTTCTCGCATCAGAATACGATCATTGAACACAACCACAACACCAAGATCCGTCTCGTATTGATTCCTCGTCAGTGGTACTTGAAACACCCCATCAAATCGCGTTTTCCCACGTGCATATGCAGCATCTATGTCTTCGATCGTCAAATCCGAAACATCGTATTCGGGGGCGAACAGATAGATGGTTGCCTCGCTCAATAGAAGATCATTTTCTATCTTTGGGATGTATGTGATGCGGCCATGCATCACACTTGTCGGATACGTTTTGATGTCACGCAATAATTCCACAGCAGGTGCATCGTCACAGCCGGGGAACGGACCTTTGCGGGCCACATCGAGTATGGTCGACGCCTCGTCGATCGCAATCGCATAATTCATGGTTCCCGGCGTACCCATTGAATCGGGTACGTTGGCAAAAGGGACACCGATGAGTTCGTTTTTGTTGTTGACGAGTGCGCCACCCGATATCCCATGGCCCATGATGTTTGTGGTTTTGATTGCCACATGCGAACCATTCATCACTATCGAACCAGCACCAAACTTACTCAACCCTGCGACTTTGCCATCAGTAACGGTCAACGTCGATTGACCAAAACCAGGGTAGCCGATTGCACGGATGGCATCCTCGATCGCGGCAGGTGCGGTGTTCAGTATAAAAGCGGGAAGCTCCAAACACGCCAAAGGCGTCGTCCCATTGCGTAGCCGCACGATTTGCAAGACTGCCAAGTCTGCATCAGAATCTGTGGCGACAACCTGGGCGTAGTATGCAAACAACGGCGGAGTGGCGTAATTTTTGGTCAGGAATACTTCGAGTATTTTGTCAGGGTTATAGAATTCCTTCGTGCGCGTATCTGCTACACAATGGAAGTTCGTGAGGATGATTCCACGTGGGTCGATGATGGTGCCAGTGCACTGTGAAACGGCCAAATAATCTTCGTTGAGCGCATGTACCTGCACCACACTCGGAGCAATATCCGTCACCGTCGCAAAATCACCCGTCGCATGCGGTAATTCTTCTGCCTGCGAGGTGCAACTACTGAGCATCAGAGTGCACAGGATGAAGAGCAGTGCCCATCGTAGCACGTGCTTTTTGTGCCTATTGCATGTCGTCATCGAGCACTCCGTCTATTCCATCCGCCGCCAGCCATAACGCATCGCTTATTCGTGCACTCACCGCATGGTGACGCGCTTCGCTCCGCACTGGCCAGGTTCGATTACTCAGTAACACCCAGGTATAGCCACGCTCCGGTACGATGGCAATGATTGGTCCCGTAAAGCCTGTGTGCGCCGCTGTTGCATGGAGCGCCTGCCCCATAAAACTCTCGCGTTGGAGCATCCAACCCAATCCACATCCCAATTGCCCTACCGGACTCTGATTGGTCAGTGCCATTGTTGCCAACGGCGCAGGAATCTGCCACGGTGAATCGTCACGCAGTGTATCCAGCCACCCCTGCCCGAAGCGCACCAGATCGATTGCCGGGCCAAACAACCCAGCATGCCCCGCAACACCACCCAGCGTAGCGGCACTCTCGTCGTGCACACTCCCCTGCACTACACCTCGGTGCGCATCCTGCTCGGTCGGCGGGATGGCAGACCACTGCGATGCAGCGGGGGTAAAGCAGGTCGCAGTCATCCCTACCGACCGCAACACCAAGACTTCCACGAGCGTTGCCAACCCCATCCCAGTCACCTGCTCGAGGAGCCGCCCCAACAGCAGTGTATTGACATTTGCATAGGCAACACGCGTGCCGGGCACGGCAGAGGGACGAGTCGCCATGACCGCATCCCACAATCCCTGTGATCCAGCCTGCGCGGCAGTCGACAAGCGAACATCCAACCCCGAGGTGTGTGTCAAGAGGTGCCGAATGGTCACGACCGGCGCCGCCCCGGGTAGATACCGGGCAACTTCGTCATGGAGGCCAATCTGCCCCGTCCCTATCAACCGTAACGCAGCCGTTGCACAGACCATTTTGGTCAGTGATGCCCAATCGTAGCAGGTATCAACGGTCACTACAGGGCTTGATTCGTCATATCGGTGAAAACCAAAGGCGCGCTGACGCACCGTTCCATCGGGCATGCCAACGGCATGCACCGCACCCGGGAAAACCCGCTGTGCAATGCCGTCTGCCACAATCTCGGCAACATACATGGGCGACATCATGGTACCGGTGCACACGGTGGCCGTACCGTCAACCATCCCGTCGCAGTCACATTCACGCCGTTTGCTTCACCCGTGCCGCCTGGGTTTTGCTTGGGGTGGTATGGACCCGAGGCGGCGTTCCACCAGTTATAGCGTGCATCGATGCCCACATTACTCACCACCACCCGCGGTGGCCCGTAGGGTGCGCGATGCCCACTAAAGACACTCTGATGAATGGTCACCCCGATACCGGGCACCGAGGGTCCGCTACTATCGACCCGCACCGCGGAATCACCGCCATGGAACGTGGTGCATTGGAGTGCACCTGTCACGGTGCCCTTACTGATGATGGTCATGTTGGTACCATTCGTACCAACCAGATTCGCTCCAGTCATATCAAGCTGGACCTGCGAAAGGGCATCACTTTGATCAATGGCGACGACCGTCCCACTCCCTCCGGTATTGGGGCCAATCCGACTGTATTCAAAGAGCATGCTCCCGTTGGCGCTATAGGATGCATCGACCATTGCACCAAATGCCAGGTCGTTGTCACGCACCGTGCTTTTCTGCAGGCTAAAAATCGCATCACTGAGGCGGATCTGACCACGGTTATTTTTTAGTTCACTATCGGCAATGCGAAGCGTCCCACGCTCTACCGCAACTAACGTTCCAGCAGCGCCACCATTCCAGATATAGGCATCGTTGACGGTCATCTCTGCGTCTTCACGCACATAGACTCCGCCCCATGGTTGGGCAGTGCCGTTCTCGTTGGTTACATAAACCGGCTGCGCCTTTGTGCCGTTCAGGCGCAGGGTGCCATCCACATAAATCGAAACGCCAGCCGAGATTTTGAGGGTCGTATTGGGCTCGATGATCAGTTGCGCACCCGCTGGCACGAGGACATCTTTGGTGACCGCCCGCAACCCGGTCCACGACACAACACCACGGACGACATCCATTGGAGGTACCGTCGGTGTCGGTGTCAAGGTTGGGACGGCCGTCTCGAATACTTCTTTGGTCGGGTATTCTTCTCGACTACTCGACTCGCCGCTGTCTGGGACCGGTGTTTCTTCTATCGTGGGTTCTTCTGCTACTGCGGTTTCTTCTTGCATCGGAACATCGGTCGGTTGGACAAATTCGTTCGCCGGTAGCGTCGCCTCTGCCGCATCAGGAGTAGACAATACTTCTGTGGGGAAAACTTCGAGGGTCGGCTCGAAATATGGTTCTTCGGTTGCGACATATTCTTCGCTGTCGCTACCATCATCCATTGCATCGGCCGGGGTAAGAAGCAGATAATCGGTATTTACGCGGGCACGTTGCCCGAAAGGAGTTGCGGTCGGCGCTGGTTCGGACGCATCTTCGCTGACGGTCGGTTCAACAGCTGCATCAGTAGCAGTGGGAATTACCTCGCCATCCGGTCCGATGGCGGCAGTACTCGTTGGTTCGGGCGTGCCGTCTTGTACATCACCGCTCGTGGTCGCGGTGGGCGTCACATCACCGGTGGCAACCGTCGCTGGTGCCCAATCGATACGACTCACCCCAAAAAACGCCGCTGCTGCCAACACACAGACAACCGCACCGCCGAGTAATATTTTGTCGATGAGACTGTCATTCATCGCGATGTACCTTTAATGTGGACCAAAACACAAACGTTCTTGGTAGTGTACCATACGCCGTTTCAGCCCTCTACGCACCTCTTGACAAAGTCGAACTTTTGTTCTAAAATCACTCCATTGCATCATTCACCACCGATGCACCGATCCACAAATACGAGAGGCCACCCGGCCGCTACACAGGAGCACGAGACATGGCAAAGGCAACGTCCGACAAAACAGCCGCCCAGGCAGCGTCCGCAGGGGCATTGGCGAACAGTTCCGAAAAGGAAAAAGCGCTGGCGACAGCGATGAGTCAAATAGATCGCAAATACGGTAAGGGATCGATTATGAAGATGGGCGAGGGCAGCAATAAGCTCTCCATCGACGTCATCCCTACTGGTTCGATAGCCCTCGACATCGCTCTTGGCGCCGGTGGTGTACCACGAGGCCGCGTCGTCGAGATATATGGTCCAGAATCAAGCGGCAAAACCACCCTTGCGCAGCACATTGTCGCCGAAGCACAACGCATGGGCGGCACTGCTGCCTTCATCGACGCCGAGCATGCCTTCGACCCCGCCTATGCCGCTCGGTGTGGCGTCAACATCGATGCGTTGTTGGTATCGCAGCCTGACTTCGGTGAACAAGCGCTCGAAATCTGCGAAACGCTGGTGCGTTCCAACGCCGTCGACGTCATTATCATCGACTCCGTCGCCGCCCTCGTCCCCCGTGCCGAAATCGAGGGAGACATGGGTGATTCCCTCCCGGGCTTGCAAGCACGGTTGATGAGCCAGGCGCTCCGCAAACTCTCGGGCGCCATCAGCAAATCCAAAACCGTCGTCATCTTCCTCAATCAATTACGTATGAAAATCGGCGTCATGTTCGGCTCACCGGAGACAACGACCGGCGGTCAAGCACTCAAATTCTACGCATCAGTACGCCTCGATATCCGCCGCATCGAAACACTCAAGAGCGGGACTGACCCCATCGGCAGCCGGGTACGCGTCAAGGTCGTCAAAAACAAGATTGCACCGCCATTCCGCCAAGCCGAATTCGACATCATGGCCAACGAAGGTATCTCACGTGCGGGGAGCATCCTCGATATGGCCACCGAAATGGAATTGGTCCGCAAGAGCGGCGCGTGGTTCTACCTCGGCGAAGACCGCCTCGGCCAAGGCCGTGAGAATGCCAAGCAGTTCCTCGCCGAAAATCCTCATCTCCTCGACGAAGTCGAGCGTCAAATCAAAGCCACGGCAATGGATCGTGGCACGATGGGTGTCGCCAAGGTTGTCCCCACCGAAGAAGACGGCGATGCATTCTTCGAAGAAGAATAATCCAACCCCCAAACCCGGTCATGTCACCGCGATACGTGCACAGGTTCGTCAGAGCCAGCGCGTGTCGCTCGACATCGACGGAGAATTCGCGATCGGCATCTCACTCGATACACTGGCTCACGAAGGTATCTTCGTGGGTCAGTTCCTCGATCAGCCCAGTGTTGACCGCCTCGTTGCCAGCGATGCATACGACCGTGCCAAACAAGCAGCCGTTCGTTTGCTCGAAGTACGCCCCCGAAGCCGGCGTGAACTCACCGATCGCCTGCGCCAAAAAGGATTCGACGCCACGACCATTAGTGCCGTGACTCAACGGTTGCAAGAGGCAGGACTCGTCGACGACGAGGCATTTGCAACATACCTCATCGAACAACGCATGCGCACTGCCAGCCGTGGGAGTGGCGCGATACAGCGTGATCTGGTGAAACACGGCATCCCCAAAGACGCCATCACGAGTCTGTCGCAAAGTCACAATATCGGCGCTACCGATGCAGACCATGCACTCCAATATGCCCGCAAACTCGCCTACCGCATGCGAGAACTCGACAAAACAACCTATACACGACGGCTCAGTGGCGTCTTATTACGCCGTGGCTACCCGATGAGTGCCGTCCGTGCTGCCGTACAAACCTGTTGGAGTGAACGCAGTACACAGCAAAGCGAACGCGATGAGCGCCTGACGGATGCCTCAGACGAGGCAATGCCCTAACCGCCGTTTGCGTCGTCCCCGATTCTCCGTCACAATAGAGTCATAGACAACACATTTGGGAGCCTTCCATGCCAGACATTCAATTCCTCGGCCACGCCTGCTTCCGCATCCGCGGTCGCGACGGTGTCGTACTTATGGACCCCGTCGATCGCATCAGCGGCTACGACATCGGCAAGCCTACTGCTTCGATTGTCACCGTGAGCCACCCGCACGACGATCACAACAACACCAGTGTCGTCAAACCACTCAAAGAATCGCTCAATATCTTCACCGGTCCTGGCGAATATGAAGTGGGCGGCATTCTGGTCACAGGCGTGCGTACCTATCACGACAAAAAGAAAGGTGCAGAACTCGGCAATAACACCGTGTTCATTGCACACATCGACGATATCGCCTTCGCCCACCTCGGTGACCTCGCACACGAACTCACCGCCGCGCAGGTCGAAGAAATAGGCGACATCGACGTCCTCTTTCTCCCCGTTGGCGGCAACGAATCGCTGAATGCAAACGATGCATCGGCTATCATCGCCCAGCTCGAACCACGTATTGTCATTCCCATGCACTACGCCGGCGAGCAAGCAATCATGGATAACCCCCTCGATAGTATTGACCGCTTTCTGCAGGCCCACAGCATCAAAGAACCGGTCTATGAAGACAAACTCACCGTGACCGCACAATCGCTCCCACCTGCAGGCGGCACAGCCAAAATCGTCCTGCTCAAACCAACGGCCAGCGTCTAGACATCGCGGGGCTGTGCTACAATAGAACGACCGCACAAGCCCGGTCCAAAAGAACGTACACGCGAGGGGAAGTCAGCTTCCCCTCGGTCTGTTATGTACAGGCGAGAGGAGCGCCGTAACAACATGACCAAATACATTTTCGTGACTGGTGGCGTCGCTTCGTCGGTGGGTAAGGGGATTACTGTTGCTTCGATTGGCCGGCTACTCAAAAGTCGTGGCATCAAAGTATCGGTCCAGAAGCTCGATCCCTATATCAATGTCGATCCTGGCACCATGTCGCCGTATCAACACGGTGAAGTATTTGTTACCGATGATGGAGCCGAAACCGATTTAGACCTTGGTCATTACGAACGGTTCATCGACGAAAACTTAACACGCGCAAGCAATGTCACGACGGGCCAGATCTACTCCTCTGTCATCCAAAAAGAACGCCGTGGCGATTATCTCGGCGGTACAATTCAGGTCATCCCCCACATCACGAACGAAATAAAAAGTCATATTTTTGCCGTTACCCGTCAATCCAACGCAGATGTGGTCATCGTCGAAATCGGTGGCACCGTC
>JBJONV010000064.1:0-44543 GCA_046051665.1 Chloroflexota bacterium | reverse complement strand
GTGTATGTTTTCGATGGGGTTTTTGTATTGGTCGGAGTACTGGTCATCAATGGGGTACTGGTATCTGCTGGAGTATTCGTCACACTCGGTGTGACGCCATCGAAGTCGAGTAGGGGCAATGCATCGCCTAATTCGGAGCTACTGGTCCCCACAGTTGCATCGCTGCCACTGCCAAGTTGACCAAACATACCGTACCCAAAGCACTTAAGATTGCTCGAGGTCAAGATGACACAGGTATGATAATTGCCCATTGCAATCTGCACAGGGACTTGACCAGTACCGAGGTTGACAGTACCGAGTGCTGCCATTTCGCCAGCGGCGTCGCCACGTGTCGTGTTGTCACCGGTGCCTAATTGGCCAAAGTAATTATCACCCCAACATTTGAGAGTGTTGTTATCAAGAATGACACAGACAGAGGCAGCTGCTGCGACGATTTTCGTGGCGGTCCGTCCTGCACCGAGATAGACTGCAGGCAGGTTATCCCCCATTTCGCCGGCATCGTCGCCCAAGAAGGTGGTTGAATTTTGCCCTAATTGACCTTTATTGTTGAGTCCCCAACACTTTACGGTACCGTTATCGAGGATTGCACAGGTAAAGTACGACCCAGCCGCGATTGCAGTCGCGGTACGACCGGCGCCGAGGTCGACCGTGGTCAATGCACTCCCCAATGCTGAAGAGCCGCGATTGGTGGTATCACCATAGCCTAATTGACCGAAGTCATTCAGTCCCCAACATGCCACTGCGCCGGTATCCAAAAGAGCACAGGAGTGGATGAACCCGACCGTGATTGCCGTTGCCGTACGACCCGTGCCCAAATCAACAGCAAGCCAGTTGCTGCCGAGTTCCGACGCAGTTTGGACATTGCCGTTAACCCCGAGCACGCCATAGTTGTTTGTGCCCCAGCACTTGACGTCACCAGATGCGAGAAGCGCACAGCCATGCAGGAAGCCTAAGTCAACGCTGACTGCATGACTTGTACCAAAATCAATTGGTGTCAAGGCGCTCCCCATTTCGCCACTTTCGTCACCGACATTGCCATTTATGCCGTTTGCTAGCATGTAATCCCATCCATACCCCCAACAGACTGTCTCGTCGTCGGCTCGGATGGCACAGGTGGTATTTGAATGTCCGGCAGCGATGAACTTCACCGTTTGTCCGATGTTGGGCACGGGTAAGCCTGTCCCTACTTCACTACTCTCGTCTCCGTAATTATCGGTGTTGCCGAGTCCCAATTGGCCGTAGGTATTCTGCCCGAAGCAGCGGAGCGACCGATCAGTCAAAATCGCACAGGTATATGCTGAACCAGCAGCAATCATGTACGACGGACTCACGCGTGATTGTGCGATTACTGCTGATGGTTCGTGCTTTTGGAGCAATGGGACGGCGAAAACCACCAAGACGACCACAAAAACCACGAGCAATCGACGGAAGAGAACGTGTTGAAAAAACTCACGCATCGGATGTGTCCTTGGTTTTGGTGAAATATTTTTAACTCTAGCACAGTACTCTCTGCAAATTCTATACAGCACGGATTCGACGCAGGGGAGCAAAAACCGCACGTGCCCTGGCATGTGCGGTCAGAGCGAAGCATGCATCAGGCCAAAATGCTATGGGGCGCGCATATCGACGATGGGAATGCAGTGCCGGGAAACCGGTTGTCCCTGCATGGTTACCGGTGCATTGTCCGTTGTTTGTCGTCAATGCAGACAACATTGCATCGCGCCTGCCGCAGACGTAGTACAGGTACGTTCCGCGACAAACCAATGTGTGTTGTTGAAATGATTCGTAACTTCGCAACGGCAGTGGCAGGCTCAACAAACGTGCGGCGCAGAGACCGACCGTACACAGCAGGACGACACGTAATAGGACAGGAATATGTCGAAACAGCGGCATGCAACGTCTTCATGTATTTGCACGGGAATCGATGGTCGAAACAAAAAAGAGACGCTCCGTTGTCATCCATCCAATGATTTTCGTGCCTTATTGGCAAAAACTATCGAATAGACTCTCACACGCAACATGAAATTCAATATTCAGGAATATTGGAAATAATATGATCAAGCGCGAGGAGTATCATCGTCGTCGTCCAGCGTACCAGTCAGCATGCCACCGACGCAGACGGCTGCAATCATGCACATGGATCGACAAGACTTGAAGTCACTGTGCCAAGGCAAAGTACACCCCACCCAAATGCACGTAGGGCATTTGGGTGGGGTTTTCGAGACATCTCTCGATTGTGGTTGATAGATTGGGCAGTGGGGCGTATTCAGAACGCGTTGTCCTAATACACGACCCCCAGGTTCACAAGCGGCAAGTTATCGCCGGTAGAGGTACTACTGCTGCCGTAGTCTGCTCCGGTCCCGTTGCCCAGTTGTCCTTCGTATCCGCGTCCAAAACACTTGATATCAGTCGAGGTCAGCAACACACACGTATGCATCTCGCCCATCGCAACCTGTGCGGCCGTTTGACCAGACCCCAGATTCACGGTGCTCAGCAGCGCCATCTCGCCGGTCGAATCACCGTGGTTCTCATTATCGCCGACACCGAGTTGTCCTCGATCATTTTGGCCCCAGCATTTGAGAGCGTTGTTATCCAAGATGGCACACACATAGTCGAGGTCTGCGCGTCGTGACGCATAGACTTTGGATGCAGTACGTCCCGAACCGAGATTAATCGCTGTTAGATTATCGCCCATTTCGGTTGCGCCATCACCAAGGGTCGTCGTCGAGTCTTTGCCCAATTGGCCACTTGCGTTGTAGCCCCAGCATTTGAGTGTGCCGTTGTCCAAAATGGCACAGGTAAAGTACCCTCCTGCGGCAATTGCGGTGGCAGTGCGGCCGGTGCCCAGATTGACGGTTTGCATGGCGCTGCCGAGATTGGCATACCCACGATCGGTGGTATCACCATAGCCTAATTGACCATAGGTATTGAGTCCCCAGCAGGTGACAGCACCCGTATTGAGGATTGCGCATGTGTGGGCCGCACCTGCCGAAACTGCCACTGCGGTACGCCCATTCAAATCCACGGCTGGCCAACTGGCCAATTCTTCGGTGGTTCCAATATTGCCGTTGACGCCGAGTTGGCCAAAATCGTTGTAGCCCCAACATTTGACTGCCCCACTCGCCAGCAAGGCACAGATGTGATTATCACCCTCGCTGAGGGTCACTGCATAGCTACTGCCGAAGTCGATTGGTGTCAGTGCGCTGCCCATTTCGCCACTTTGATCGCCCATATTCGCGATCCCTAAACCAGTTCCGAGTAGGTTGTTGTTTCCCGACCCCCAGCAGACGGTCTTGTCGTCGGCACGGATGGCACAGGTCGTATTACTTTCTCCGGCGGCAATGTACTTGACCGTCTGCCCGATGTTTATGGTGGGCAATCCTGAACCGATGGTGCTGGAAGTATTCCCATACATATTGGTATCACCGAGGCCTAATTGACCGACATAATTTTCGCCCCAACACTTGACTGCACCATTGGTCAGCACTGCACAGCTGTAATTATGACCTGCAGCTATCATCAGCGATCCGCTGATAGGCGTACCAGTCATGGTCGGGGTCTGGGTGATAGTGGGTGTGTGGGTAATAGTCGGTGTAGCGGTTTTTGACCGTGTATAGGTTTTTGTGGGTGATTTGGTTTTTGACCGCGTAAAGGTTTTCGTGGGTGATTTGGTTTTTGACCGCGTAAAGGTTTTCGTGGGTGACTTCGTTTTTGACCGTGTATAGGTTTTTGTGGGTGATTTAGTCTTTGACGGCGTCTTACTCTTGGTAAGCGTCATGGTTGGCGTCAAGGTCGGAGGAACAACGTCGCTCAGGTCAACGATGGGCAGATTGTCGCCGGTGGTTGCTGCACTGTAGCCGTACCCTCGTGTTGATCCATAACCGAGTTGCCCTTGCGCTGCGTTGCCGAAACACTTGATGTAGGCAGATTTTAGCAAAACACAGGTGTGACGCTCACCCATAGCAACGTGTGCAGCTGTCTGACCGGTACCGAGATTCACCGTGCCCAGTGCCGCCATTTCGCCGCTTGCATCACCGCGGTTATTCATGTCGCCGACGCCCAGTTGTGCAACCTCGTTTGCGCCCCAACATTTGAGGGTATCGTTGTCGAGGATGGCGCAGGTGTAGTCGAGGTCAGCACGACGTGAGGCATAGATGCTCTTGGCGGTCCGTCCGTCGCCGAGGTTTACCGCTAGCAAAGAATCGCCCATCTCGTTGGCGCCATCGCCGAGGGTCGTGGTTGAATCTTGACCTAATTGCCCCGTTGCGTTATAGCCCCAGCACTTCAGTGTGCCGTCGTTCAAAATGGCACAGGTGAAGTACCCGCCCGCAGCAATCGCAGTTGCCGTTTTACCGGAACCGAGATTCACGGTTTGCATTGCGCTCCCCAAATTGGCAGAGCCCCGATTCGTGGTATCACCGTAGCCTAATTGACCGTATGTATTCTGTCCCCAGCAGGTGACAGCACCCGTATCGAGAATGGCGCAGGTATGCGCTGCACCAGCGGATACTGCCACTGCAGTATGCCCATTCAAATCGACCGCTGGCCAACTAGAGCCCAATTCGGCGCTCGCGCCAAAATTCGCGGTACCGTTGATCCCGAGCTGGCCGTCTGCATTTTGACCCCAACATTTGACCGCGCCACTCGCCAGCAATGCACACATGTGATCGTCACCCTGGCTGAGTGTTACCGCATAACTCGTCCCGAAGTCGACAGGCGTCAGCGCACTGCCCATTTCTCCACTCGAATCACCGATAATCGCGTTCCATACGCCACTGCCAAGGAGATACCCGTACCCATTGCCCCAACAGACGGTCTGGTTATCGTTCCGGATGGCACAGGTCACGTTGTGCTCACCGGCCGTGATATATTTGGCGGTTTGGCCAATATTCACCGTCGGCAGTCCCGATCCTACCTCGTCTGCGTCATCACCGTAATACGTTGTATTTCCCAAACCGAGTTGGCCAACAGCATTTTCGCCCCAACACCGAATCGTCCCATCTGTCAGCAGGGCACAACTGTAATTATGACCGGCTGCAACCATGAGAGAGCCGATATTGGGTATCGTGGTCGCGGTAGCAGTGCTCTCACGCGGCTCTGCCGCGGCAACAACCGGGTGATGCGACTCAGACCGCCATATACCCAGCGTGATGACCGCGACCATACTCAGCAGGACTGCAAGATATCGAAACATGAGCTGCTCCCGCATTTGGGTAAGTGAATGTGAATATGTTTAGTATACGAATGTATTCTCTACAGATTCTATACAGCCAATAACCACCCTGTAGAGTTTTCGGAGAGAATACGTTCTGCCTTCATTTGAGGTTCATTTCGGCATACAGAGACACCGGTACATCTTCGTTGCAGGTGTACTACACCCAAGCATCGCCGACCAGAATGATACGTGAACGAACGTTCTCTTTTGCCACTCGTTCCGGAGCTCTTTCGTGATGTGCAACGTAGCCAGTGTGTTATTTGAGAGAAAACCCCCTACCGTTCTGCGTGCAATATCATGTGGCAGCGAAATAACACCCGAACGCGGAGAGCGTTCGGGTGTGTAGCGTCGGGCAGGTCTCGTTGAGCAACATTTTATGGAATGGGAGCGGTTGGCACGACAATCGACGGTGTTCTCGTCACGACAGCCGACTTGGTTGCAGTCGGTGTTCTGCTCCGCGTCGATGTTTTGGACGGAGTGTTTGTGCGGGTTCGCGTTTTCGTTCGGCTGGACGTGATGGTTTTGGTTTTGGTGCGTGTTTTCGAGATGGTCGGGGTACGGGTAGGCTTTACCCCGTCGAGGTCGATGATGGGCAGTGCATTGCCCATCGTGCCACTTGGGTAACCGTACGAATGTTCGCTCCCCAGAACCAATTTTCCATATGCACCCGAGCCAAAACTTTTCAGGTTTTCTAATGCCAATCGGACACAGACGGGATTTATGCCGACGGCAACTGATAACGGATGTTGCCTTTTTGCAGAGAAAACCGCACGCGCCGTAGCGCGTGCGGTGCGTCCGAACAGTTACAACCTAGGGCGTCGCCGTCACAACTGTCGAAGGAGTCATCGTGACGACCGGCGTTTTGCTCGCTGTTAGCGTCCGCGTTGATGTTTTGGTTTTGGTTGGTGTTTTGGTGCGGGTCATTGTCCTGGTCTTGGAGCGTGTCGGCGTACGTGTAGGTGCGACGCCATCGAGGTTAACGATGGGTAACGCGTCACCGTCGGCGATGTAGTCATTGGTATTTCCGTATCCCAATTTCCCGTTGTTTGGATGCCCGAAACATTTGACATTCGTCGTGTTCAATATCACACAATTATGTGCGGATCCCATCGCAAACTTGGTGACTGTAGTACCCGTGCCAAAGGAGAGCTCACCCAGCGCCGCCATTTCTCCCGCTGTATCGCCGACACTGACGCCCGGGCTGAAGCCAAGTTGTCCCATGTCGTTGGCACCCCAGCATTTGGCTTTCCCATTGTCGAGCACTGCACAGGTATAGTCGCGGTCGCCACGCTTGGACGCGGCGATTCCGGTGGCCGTTCGCCCGACACCAAGATTGATTGGCAATAATGCATCGCCCATTTCGCCAGCACCATCACCGAGATTATTTGTAGAATCAGTGCCCAATTGCCCCATCACGTTGTATCCCCAGCACTTGAGGGTGCCGTTGTCGAGGATGGCACAGGTGTGGAATGAACCCACAGCAATTGCCTTGGCCGTACGCCCGGTGCCGAGATCGACGACCGGATTGGTTGCAATAACGGGATAAACCACACTCGTGGTATCACCAGTGCCGAGCTGTCCGTAGGTATTGGCGCCCCAGCATTTGACCGTATCGTTGTCGAGGATTGCACAGGCATGTTGCCGCCCGGTCGAAATCGCTTTGGCGGTTCGACCACTGCCGAAGTCTATCGCCGGCAGGCTTGTGCCCATGGTGCCACTTGTACTTCCGTGCACGCCGTCGACACCAAGCTGTCCGTAGGTGTTGTCACCCCAGCACTTGACCTGGCCAGTGGCAAGGATGGCACAGGTGAACTCGAGCCCGCCACTGAGCTTGGTGGCATAACTTGTCCCCAGATTCACCGCAACGAGTTTGCTACCCATCTCGTTACTGCCATCGCCGATGGAATTGGTATTGCCGATACCAAGCTCCCCCATGGAGTTATTTCCCCAGCAGACGGTGGTGTTGTCGCTACGGATCGCACAGGTATGGTTGTATCCAGCACTGATGTGTTTGACCGTTTTGTTGACATTGACTGCCGGAAGCCCGGTCCCGACCTCGCTCGCAGTATCCCCATAATCATTGGTATTACCGAGCCCAAGCTGACCATTGCTGTTAGCCCCCCAACATTTGAGGACGCCAGTCGTCAAGAGGGCACAGGAATGGTCACCACCGAGTGAAATCTGCGTCGATCGACTCAATCGTGGTGATGCGACCGCTGTTCGGTCATAGTGTGCCCACAAGGCACCGGCACACAATGCCAATACGACGAGGCACGATGTGCTGAACGCGAGAATTTTCTGCATGATATAACTCCAATATGTAAGTTCCATATCATAGCAAGAAAATCTCTCCAATTTCTATACCGAGTTTTTTTATTGGTGCAAATGTACGATTCGGCAGTCAGTGTCAAGAATAAAAAATCAGAAATCGCCAGTGAAACGTGTTATCTTCGTGGTTCATATGGCACATCAAATAATCGTTCTGCGAGTACTTCGTACGGTGCATCGAAGGGACAATGCGTGCGTAACGGGCAGTTTTCACAATACATGTTATTGGTATAGCGTTGCAAATTTTCACGGTTAAAAAAATACGGTTTATGACTAAACGTACTCGCAATCCATTGCCACGACAAATTGTTGCTTGCCGGGTCACCATCGAGCAGATGCTGCAAAAACCAGCGTGCGCCGGCTTGCCAACGTACCCGTCGCCAGTGTACGACATATGCTGCCATCCACATCCGTGCATGATTGTGCAGATAGCCGGTGGTGTGTAACTCTCTGACAAACTGGTCGATGCACGCCAACCCGGTTTCTCCGGCACGGATGTCGTCGGGGAGTTTTTTTGCATATGAATCTGCACGATGACCCGTTTTGTAGGGCTCGCGGTCGTACCAGATGCCGTCGCCGATAGCTGCATAAACGCGTTGCCAGTAGTCGCGCCAGGCGAGTTCGGTGAGGAGTTTTTCGGCGTGTGTGGCAGATTTGACGCGAGCCAACACCACATCGCGTACCTGCGCGAGTGACAGCACACCATGCCGAATGTAGGGACTGAGTCCCGTGACCGCGCCATCGAGGGCGTTGCGGGTCTGCGCATAGCGGACCGGATCGACCGGCGCGAGCACGGCCTGGGCAGCGACCTGCCCGCCGACAATATCCGAGACATCAGTGTCGTCACCAACCACATCGGCAAACGTCGTCTGGATGTAGGCAATCAGTTCGGCGCGGTCGGCAAAGGAACGTCGCAGTGGAGGATTCGTCATGGCAAAAGACTCGCTTGTATTGGTGTATCGGATGGTGCTGGCCGTACCGCAGGGTGCATCTGCTCGAGCCAGATGGTTGCTTGGCGGGGGATGTCGGTCTTCTGCGCGTCGGTCACATGTTTGAGCCCGAGGACTGCCGGGCCCATGCGTGGATTGCGCCGTAGGAGGTCTTGATGGGTCAGCAGAAAATTCCAGTACAGCAATGTATACGGGCACGCCGTCGGCCCGGTGCGCACGGTGGGATCAAACTGGCACGAGCCGCAATAATCGCTCATGCGCGTGATATACGCGCCCGAAGCAACATACGGTTTGGTGGCGATCATCCCGCCGTCGGCATTGAGCCCCATGCCACTCACATTGGGCCACATCACCCAATCATATGCATCAATATACCCCGCGAGGAACCATGCGTTGACGGCGACTGGGTCGATACCAGCCAACATGCAGAAATTCGTCAGAATCATGAGCCGTTCGATGTGATGCACGTAGCCTCGGCGCCAGGTGCGGGCTATGACGGTGTCAATACAGTGCATGCCACTCCGACCCTGCCAAAACCACTCGGGTAACGGGCGTGTCGCTTGCCAATGGTTCATCGTACGCAGGTCGGGCATCAACTCCCAATAGCACTGGTACATGTATTCACGCCACCCCAAAATCTGCCGCACGAATCCTTCCACCGCAGCGATGGGGGCTATGCCAGCGCGGTACGCTTGCTCTGCGGCACGGATAACCGTCATCGGCTCGAGTAAGCCCAGGTTGAGCGCTGGCGAAAGGAGTGAGTGGAACAGAACATCGTGGTACTGCGCCATCGCGTCTTCGTAACGGCCGAAGTTCGGTAATCGCTCGCGTACGAAACGCTCGAGTGCAGTTGTTGCGTCGGCATGCGTCACCGGCAAATCAAATGTCTGCGCATCGCCGATTGCCTGCGGGTAGGCAGATACCTCGGCGATAACCTGCATCGTCAATGCATCAGGCTGATATCCGGCGACGCTGGGTATGGGTGTGCGGGCCGGCAACGGTTTGCGATTGTCGGCGTCGAAGTTCCACTCCCCGCCCGTTGGTGTTCCGTCCGGCTCGATGAGCACCCCGTAATGACGCCGCATCGCCCGGTAGAATGTCTCCATTTTTTGGCTGGTCATCGGCTTGGTGCGAGGTACTGCTGCCGACAAAAACTGCGTGTTCGGCAGCACGGTAACCGGAACACGCAACCAGGTCGACCAGCGGTTTTGTGCTTGCCGCGCTGCGTACTCGGCACCAGCCATTGTGATAATCGACGTTGTGTGAGTCGCGGACACCATCGTTTGGAGCGCATCTCGCCAACGATCGGCGTGCACGACGGTGAGCATCCACCCCTGCGCACGGAGTGCGTCGGCATAATGCCGCAATGCACTCAGTACCAGCACCAGTTTGTGGCGCTGGTACGGGCGTAATTGCAAGCGTCGGCGGCTTTCGACCAAAACCACGTGAATATCGGTTTTGTTCGCCAGTGTTTGGGCATGACGCAAGGCAGGATGGTCACGCAGGAGTTGATCCGCCAGAATGGCCACGAGATGCGTCGTCACGGTGAATCTTTTCTAGACGAAAGGAAGAAGAGCAAGGCGTATTGCGAAAATGTGAGCAGGGCTTATGAATACTTTGAGCGAGGCTTATTGCAATAAGCCCCGCTCAAAGAAACCCCTTAAACCTATTCGTATCGCAATGCTTCGATGGGCAAGAGTAACGCAGCGCGTTTGGCGGGATAGTAGCCGAAGCCGATACCAATCGCCAATGCAAAGACTAGCGAAATGATAATCGCTGGGAACGAGAGGATCATCCCTAATCCCGCGGCCGCTGCGATTGCCAATACCAACGCAACCGCGCTACCGATCCCGATTAAGCTGCCGATAAGGCTAATCGTAATCGCTTCGATGACAAACTGACCCAACACGTCACGGTCTGTGGCACCGAGGGCTTTGCGCACCCCAATCTCACGGGTGCGCTCGGTTACTGCGACGAGCATGATATTCATAATACCGATGCCGCCGACGACGAGACTAATCCCGGCGACGAGTGCGATGAAGCCTGTGATAGCGCCATTGATGCCTTTGAGGATGTTGAGCGACTGTGTGGGCGAATTGAGCTTGAAGTCATCGATTGCGTCTTTGCCCAAACGCCGTGCATCGCGCAGTGTCGCCGTAATCAAGGCCTCTGCCTGGGTCACTTTGCCTTCACTCTTGAGGCCAACCAGAATGGATGACATCTGCAAGCCGCGCCCCGGCAAATCTTGATTGCCTGCGATACGAAGCCGGGCAGTACCTGCCGGCACCAGAATACGTTGATCTGAGCTGAATGGTCCGCCGGCGGCTTTTACCACACCGACGACCAACAGACTCTGACCATTAATAACAACGGTCTGTCCAACGGCAGCAGCTTTGTTGGCAGGCCCTTTGCCGAATAAATCCTCGACGACCAACCCGCCCAATACGGTCACCCGTGCTGATTCTGCTGCTTCGCTGGCGGTGAAGAATCTGCCGTACTCGACCGGTACCGATTGCACCTGCTGGTAGCCTTCACCCGTGCCGACCACGAGTGCGTCGATTTCGGTCGTTTTGGCGCGTGCACGGACTTTGATCGACACTTCTGGGACGATGACGCGGAAGATATCAGGGTACGTCGCAGTCATCTGCTTGAGCGCTTCGTAATCTTTGATCGATAGCAACCCGTACCCGGACGTGATGCGTGCACCAGCGGCATCGGGATCACCCGGCAGAATACCAATACGGCGCGTCCCCAGGTCGATAAAGCTCTCGAATACCTGTCCCTGGAGCGCGTTGCCCAACGACAAAACCGCCACCAAGGTAGAGGAGCCGATGATGATACCCAACATCGTCAGCAACGAGCGAAACTTGTTCGCGCGCAGGCTTTCGATGGCCATACGTAATTGTTCACCCCACATTGACGACCTCCTGCACCGTAGTGCGTACCCGACCATGGTCATCTGTCGCAATACCGTAGTAGTCGTGGAGCGCGTCCATATTGATGACGCCGTCACGCAGACTGACAATGCGATCCATTTGTTTACCGACTTCGGCGTCATGGGTCACGACCACCACGGTAATGCCTTGCGTGCGATTCAGCGTGCGGAACAATTCCATGATTTCATGCCCGGTGCGACTATCCAACGCACCGGTTGGTTCGTCGGCCAGCAAGAATTCTGGATTGTTGACCAACGCGCGCGCGATGGCCACCCGCTGCTTCTGACCGCCCGACAATTCGTTGGGTCGATTTTTGAGGCGATTACCAAGACCGACTGCCTCGAGGGCTGCCGTCGCCCGCGCATCTCGTTCAGCAACAGGTACCCGTGCATAGACCATCGGTAACGCCACATTTTGGAGTGCCGTCAACCGTGGGAGCAAGTTGAAGTTCTGGAACACGAACCCAATCTTTTGGTTGCGGACCGCAGCCTGGGCATCGCGATCGAGGGTACTGGTGTCGATACCGTCGAGTACATATTTGCCGGTGGTGGGCACATCGAGCAACCCAATCACTGTCATCAACGTACTCTTACCACTCCCCGATGGCCCCATGATGGCCAACATCTCGCCACGTTCGACGTGCATGGTCACGTTATCGAGTGCGACGACGCGGTTGTCACCCCCGTCGAAGACCTTGGTCACATTCCGAACCGAGATGACCGGTGTGCTCATTTGCTCACCGCCGTGACTTCGACGACATCGCCGGCGTTGATGCCCGAGCGTATCTCGGTCATCTCATTGCCACGCAACCCGATGGTCACGGGACGCTCGACCCGCTTGCCATCTTCGATGACGGTCACCATCGGTACACCATCGACCTCGTGTATGGCGGTGCGGGGCACCCCAATCACACCTTTGGCAGCAGCCGTGATGATTTGTGCCGAGGCGGTCATGCCTGCTTTGAACGAGCGTTCATCTGGGGTCACCTGGACGGTCACTTCGTACGAGACCACGCCGCGGTCAGATTGTGCTTCTGGTGAGACGCGTACGACCGTACCGGTCAAGGTCGGTAATCCGAGCGCATCGACCAGTACGACGACTGGCTGGCCGACGGCAATATTGGCGACATCGACTTCGTCGACCGTTACTTTGACTTCAAAAGCCGACAGGTTGAGCACGCTGACCACCGGTGCTGTGCCCACCAGTTCGCCCGCTTTGGCATCGACCTGCGCCACGACGCCGGCAAACGGTGCTTTGAGGGTAGCATCATCGAGGCGCACACCGGCCATTTGTGCTTGTGCAGTTGCCTGTGCGAGTTTGCCGTTGGCACGGTCGACAGCAGCCTTGGCTGCTGCGACATTTGCCTCTTGGGCGGTCACGGCAGCATCTGCCTGGCTTCCGATGACTTTATTCAGATTTGACTGTGCACTGGCGACGGCAGCTTGGGCACTCGCCAAATCAGCACCGGCACCGCTGGTCAATGCGGTCACATCTGCTTGGGCGGTCGAGACCCGTGCCTCGGCACTGGCAATGCCCGAGATTTCGTTCTGGCGGGCGACATCCGCATCACGCTGTGTCTGGAGCAAGACACCCTGTGCATTGGTCAAGGCACGCTCGGCGGTGGTGTACGCATCGGCGTAGTCGCGCTTCTGTGCATCGGTCAAATCCTTGCCGGTGCGCGGATCGGTGCCATCTGCCTCGACATGGGCCAAATCAGCGCGTGCCGCGTTGAAGGCGGTCTGGGCATCACGAACGGCATTGGCACGCTGATTAACCAGATTGTCGGCTTGTGTTTTGGCTGCCGAAAGATTTTTGCGCTGGGTATCCAATGTCCCTTGTGCATCAGTCAATGCACTCTGGGCACGGGCCAATTGCTCAGGCCGTGTGCCGTTTTGGAGCAACCCGAGGCGCTCTTGGGCGGCAGTCAGGTTGGCCCGAGCAGCGGCTATTTCAGCCGCACCCACGCTTCCGACCGTCTGGACGAGGACGGCTTCGGCTGCAGCCAGTTGAGCGGTCGCAACCGCCACATCTGCTTGTGCTTGCGTCACAACGGCCTGTGCGGCTGTCTGCTCGAGGGTTAACATCTGCTGATCAAGCTGCACCAACGGCGCGTTGATGGCGACCGTGTCGCCGCTGACCACAAATACCTTGGCAACCCGGCCGCCGACTGCGTAACCCAGGTTAGCGCTTTCGATGGGGGTCATTTTGCCGGTGGCAGTAATCTCGGCACTGATGTCGACTGGTGCTACCACCATCGTCGTCCCGACCGCGTTTGCGGTCGATTGGCTCCGCAATGTCGGCACCGCAATGGCCGCAATCACTGCAACAACCACGACAGCACCGATAATCAGGGTCTTTTTGCTCAATTGTGGGAGGCGATTGCGCATCCCTTGTGAAATAGTCGCCATTGTCAGACTCCTTTTTTGCCAAAATGACATTCACTCATGCACGCTGTGGGGCAGCGACCCCATACAAAAACATCCCGCTGATATGCTCTGCCGTGAGTCGCAGCGGTACTGCTGTGGCTTCCGGCCCGGTAAACGCTTCCACCAAACAAAAAAACATCATCGCCAGCTCGCGGGCGCTCCGTCCGACGTAGTACCCGAGGGCTATCCCACGCTCCATCAGCGTCTCGATCGGTGCCATCATCGATGCATAAAACCGTATTCCTACCCGTTGTTGATGGGTTGCATCGAGGTGGACCCGGATTTCGTGCCGCATCATGCGGAAGTCTTCTGCGTTGTGTGCCTGGATGGTCATGATTACCGCGGTGAGTTGTTGCTCGTAGCCGATAGACTCGTCAGCAATCGCCGCACTGAGTTCCGCACCCATGAGTTCCAACGCGCGTTCGGCTACTGCTGCATAGAGCGCTTCTTTGTCTGCATAGTGGTAATACAAGGATGGCTTCGTAATGCCGACTGTTTGCACGACTTCGTTAATCGATACCCCGACGTACCCACGCTCCATAAACAAATGGTGCGCCGTCTCGAGTATCTTTTCTGCCGTGTGATGCCCACCTCGTACCATCTCGCCCCCTACACTACCGAACGGTAAGTATTACTATACATGTTTTGCACAGATATTGCAATGATTTGCACAGATTTTCGTTTTCTTGACGCTATGAAAAAGCGGAGGGCACGTGCCCTCCGCCTTCGATCCATCATTGGTTGTGCCGTTCGGTGCAGTCTATTGCGATCTGTTGCGATATTTGCAGCGCCTCTGGGCAGAAAACCCGCTGAGACGAGTCTTCTGAGTGTGCAATGTTTTGCACAGACTTTGCTGTGCAGTTGTTGGACAGTGCGACGGATGTTTTATGGGATGGAGTATCAGATGCTCTGACCCACCCCAGTTTTTGAGCGGGGCTTATCGTTGAGCGGGGCTTGTTTTTGAGCGGGGCTTGTTTTTGAGCGGGGCTTATTGCAATAAGCCCCGCTCCACGGGCCATGGAATGACGGGGAAGGGAATGCCATACAGATTTATTTCTGTATCCGCCAATGCACCGTAGGGAGTACCTGATCGTGACGCACGAGGTGTTTGTTTTTTTGGATGTGCGCCATCATAGAATCAATTAACGTATCGCTCAGGAAGTGTGGCTGTAACCCCAAATCGATTAACTTCGAGTGGGCTGCGTGGTAATAGTGTTCTTCTTTTTCGACGCGCGGGTTGTCGATATGGTCGATGCGTGCACTGATGCCATGTTTTGCAGCGGCATGGACGACGATATCGGCCAATTGTTGCACGCTAAATTGCTCGGTGAACTGATTGAAAACGCGGAATTCGCCGCGTTGTGCAGGAGTGCTCAGTGCGAGTTCGACGCAGGCAACGGTATCACGGATATCAAGGAACCCACGCGTCTGGCCGCCTTTTCCATAGACACTCAACGGCATATCGCAGACGGCTTGCACAATGAATCGATTGAGTGCCGTGCCGAAGACCGCATCATAATCGAAGCGAGTCACGAGCCGTGGATCCTGCTGTGTCTCGGGGGTGTCGAGCCCATAGACCACCCCTTGATTGAGGTCGGTCGCGCGAATCCCCCAGGCGCGGCAGGCAAACATCATGTTGTGGCTGTCGTGTACCTTCGAAAGGTGGTAGAACGAGCCTGGCTGTTTGGGGTACGGCACCGTGTCAGTCCGACCATTGTGCGTAATGGTGAGGTAGCCTTCTTCGATGTCGATATTGGGCGTGCCATACTCACCCATCGTACCCAACTTGACCAGATGACAATCGGGTGCGTGCTCTGCGATTGCATAGAGCAGATTGAGTGTCCCTACGACATTGTTTGTCTGGGTATACACCGCGTGGCGCCGGTCTATCATCGAATATGGCGCGCTGCGTTGTTCGCCGAAATGGACAACCGCTTCTGGCGCAAACTGCACAAAGAACGGCTCAAAAAACGAATAATCGCAGATGTCGCCAATCGCGAGTTCTATCGTGTGGCCGGTACGTTGCTTCCAGACGGCGATGCGTTCTTGGATCGAGACAATAGAGGTCAAACTATGCGCACCGAGTTCGTTGTCGTACGCACGGCGTACCAGGTTATCAACGATAGCTACTTGGTGACCACGGGCAGAGAGATGGAGTGCAGTGGGCCAGCCTAAATACCCGTCACCGCCGATGACCATGATGCGCATTTTTTTCTCCCTGCAATACTCACCTCTGAGTATTCTACGTGATTTGCAAGATCGACAGGGTTTGTGGATGTGGTGTTCTGCAGGTGTGGCGGCGACCACAGAGAAAACCGATTTCGATGCAGATGACTCGGATACACCCTGTTGTACTCAGTGTAAAGTATTCTGTAGCCCTGCGGCGCAACAAAGTCGACTGGTACGTGGCTTGTGACATCAGTATCGAGCGATTTTCGGCGCATTGCTGGCAATGTAATCAAAGCAATGGCATGTATGGTGGTTTGATTCTGTATCGCACAAAGAGTATAATTTTGCAAACTAAGAATATGCTATTTTAATGTAGTTGCAAAATGCACACACAAGGGGAGTGCTTTCAGATGTTGTTGCGCTTTTCTTTGTGTATGGAAAAAATATATCTCTACGGATTTGTTTTGGTAATGCTATTCGTTCATTTCACCTTCCCAGAATACAAAACGCAATGTGCACTTGTGTTTCTTTTGGTGTGGTTGATACTGAGCACCTATCGTCTGCTCTCTGGTATGCAGCACTCTCCTGCTGTTCCAGGCCACGACGCTCCGCAGCACGCGCAACCGAAGCACCTGTACCGCTCTGATATCGATGGCTTGCGCGCGTATGCAATCATCCCAGTTGTTATGTATCACGCATTCCCTTCAGTTATGCCGGGTGGTTTCATCGGGGTGGACGTTTTTTTTGTAATTTCGGGCTTTTTGATTACACAAATCCTGATTGAACAAAACTCCCATGGAACGTTCACGTATCGTGGCTTTTACGAACGGCGCATCCGCCGCATCTTTCCTGCATTCATGTTGATGCTGGTTGCTGTGCTCGGTACTGGTTGGTTCGTGTTCTTTTCGTCTGAGTACAACGCATTACTCAGACACACGCTCGCCGGATCATTTTTCCTATCGAATCTATTGCTGTATACCGAAGCTGGGTATTTCGCCAAAGAATCATATGCGATACCCTTGCTCCACCTCTGGTCATTGGGCATTGAAGAGCAGTTCTACATCATCTGGCCAATTGTCATCCAACTCCTCCGAAAAAAACGAACCGCACTATTCTGGACGTTCGCTGGATTGATCTGTGCATCCTTTATAACGACGCAATATCTCCATGCAACGGATGGTGATGCGGCATTCTACTGGCCCATTTCACGGTTGTGGGAGCTTGGACTTGGCGGCATCGTTGCGTGGACACTCGCAACCTATCAGATTCCATATAATAGCCAGCACGGTCGGCAGTATGCGAATCAACTGAGTGTGGTTGGATTTGCACTTTTGATTTTTGGATTTGCCACCATCACCGAAGACACCCTCTTCCCCAGCTATCATGCACTTATTCCTACCCTCGGCACCTGTATGTTGATCCTGGCCGGGGGAACGTCGCGACTGAGTACGTACGTATTAGCAAATCGATTCATGGTTTTCGTTGGGCTCATCAGCTACCCGTTGTATCTGTGGCATTGGCCAATTTTGTCTTTTGGAATGACGTACTACCAAGCAGACTTCTCCTCATATCTCCGTTTCGGGGCGGTGTTACTGGCCATCGTGTTGGCTTTCTTGACCTATTGGTTGATTGAGCGACCTGTACGCGCGACAACTTCAGGCCGCAAAATCATCCCTACACGGCACATCGTTGCGGCGTCTTTCTGTGTCATTGTTGTTGCTACGGTGGTTGTCCTAACCCCAGTTTCGACACCGATGGATTACGTCATGATGAATCTCAATGCAAACAAAACCGGCCAGGCGGAGCCAGTGCATTCCGCTTCGGTAACGTGTGCTCAAGCAGGACTGCAGGTACGATTCAGCGGATCTTGTAGAGTTATCCGGCACCCAGATATGACTCGGACCGAGTACATTGTTATCGGTGATAGTATCGCTGAAGCGCTCGGCAGAGGATTTCTTGCAGGGAACATCAATCATCCCGTGTTGGTCATGTCCAAGCTAGGGTGTGCCCCGTTGCCTGGTATGGAACGCTACAGGCCGGCGAGCATGCAAACATTTCAATGTACAAACCCCAGGAATGTACCAGCGATGTACACCACGATTGCACAAAATCCTGCGAACAAACCACGCGTCGTATTTTTGGCTGGGTTATTTACTGCAATAGAAGGAAAAAAACTCAATCCGTTGATTCAGAATGTGATCCGTTTGCAATACAAAGATCGCCCGATTGCGATGACGAAAGAAGAAAAAACCCGTGATTTTCGTGATTCTGTCAACGAAATGTTTGACACGCTTACGAAACTGCCGAATACCAAAATTGTCTTTGTCTATCAGACTCCAGCGCTAAACTCCGATCCCATGAGCTGCATCCGACGTGGCTTGATGGGCACCGATTGGGGCTGTCCCGTGCCGCGGCACATCGTCGAAGCATATAACGCGCAATATCGAGCGATTGTGGATGAGGTGCTTACACGCTATCCCGTGGTAGATACCTTTGACCCGATGCAATACATGTGTGATGCATCGAATTGTTATGCTGCAAAAGACCGTCAACTCCTATACGGTGATGATACGCATATGAATCGGAACGGCGCATTGCTATTGGTGCGTGAAATAACCAAACGGTATCCATAAAACATTCTCATGCTAAAATACATGAGTAAGTTTGTTGTATATGTAGGTATACCGTTATGATGCGTATGTCGAGCCAAGTGGAATACGGAATCCGGGCAATGATTGATATCGCTGTCAATGGTTCAGACGGTCCCGTGCAGGCGCGCGACATCCATCGGCGCCAACACATCGACGAACACTTCATAAGTCAAATCATGCTGATGCTCCGCCGCGGCGGCCTCATCGAAAGCCTGCGGGGGCGGCAAGGTGGTCACCGCTTGGCCCGACCTGCCAGTCAGATTACCCTCCTCGAAATCGTCGAAGCGCTCGAAGGCAGTGATGATGCCCGTGACAAAGGCGGGAATCCACAAATCGCTGATTCGGTCGTTGCCCGCGAGATCTGGGCGGAGGCACGCCAACGCGCGACTGCGATCCTCAGTCAAACCACACTCGCAATGCTCACCGAACGCCGCAATGCCCTAGTTGCCACGACATATACCATCTAAAAAACCATCTGGTTACGCCTACGCGACCAGATGGTACCCATGAATACGCAGACACCCCGGCTTGTGCCGGGGTGTTTTTTATGAGAAAAAGCCGTTGACCTCAAACCCAAAACGCAACCATGACATCAATCCGAGCTCTGCAAGGGTGATGGCAGTCGCCACCAAAACGGGTGCCGCAAGTTCACGGACGTGCGCCACACGCTGGTCGTACCCAAATGCAACTGCCACTGCGAAGCTATTGGAGATCAGCAAAATCCCCACAATCCCCAGCCATGACACAATCGCAATCGGCCAATATGCCCACGACGGGCCTATCACCACACGCATGCTAAAGCAAAATGCCAAGCCCCACAGCACGATCAAATCGACCGCATTTGCCATGACGGGGGATGGTTTGCCGTTACAGCGGAGGACCCGGTTGAAAAGCGGTACAAAGAACGGTGCGATAGCAATGCCTGCCATTGCGCCTGTTAGGGTCCGGAGCTGATTCCTGGGTGTGTAGAGCGACGCGTAATTCAAATCGACAAACAACGAATTGAGGCCATCGATTGCCACAATAACCACTGGGATAAGCAATGCAATGGTCATCCAAAGCGGTGGGAAGTTTGTGGTGCGGATACGGCCGAGGGCCCACATAGCCAACAAACTAATTGTCATGGCACCATAGATACCGGTGTTGCGTGCACAGAGTGGTAATTGCATGCCGCCAATCATCGTGTTGTGCATCTGTGCACAGACGCCGTGGACGGATGCATACATGTTCCACGAGACGCTCCCACCTGGCCAGCTCGGGAGCGGCACCGAAGGGTAGAGAAAGACAGCCGCCAGTAACACGACATAGACGCCGATGGCGACATATTGGAGCGACGGGCGCGGTGGGAAGCTCATGGCATGCGCTCCAGTTGTAGTGCGAGGGCTTCTTCGGTCAACACGCCAATCGACACCGCTGCAATCGTACCGCTCCGGTCGATGAAGACACTGGTAGGCAGATTCCGCGCGCCATAGGCAAGGCTGACGTCACCATCGGGATCGCTCAGCAGCGGGAAGGTAATGCGAAGCTCCGTCGCAAAAGGCGGGATGAGTGCGATGTCTTGGCCTTTGTTGATGCCCAGTATCACAACGTCGTCGCGGTTGTGCCGTGCATCGAGGGCCGGCATTTCGGCCCGGCAGGGTTCACACCAGGTCGCCCATACATTCACGACGACGCGTTTGCCACGAAAATCCGCCAACTGACCAATCGTCCCGTCGGCATTGGTCCATTGGAATTCAGGTGCTGGTTGCCCGACGGTCAATGGAGCGGTACTCGGGCCACGCAACGTCGCATCCACATGGATGTTGGCAGGGAGGCCGGCAGGCACGATTGCGACCGGTGGGGCACTGCACGCAGTAAGAATCAAAAAGAACACAAGAAGAACAGGACGCATACCACACACCCCGTATTTGAACACTGCGCTACAGTAGCACAGCACCCTGAAAAACGTATGAGAAACACCACGCACCAAGGATGGTACGTGGTGTTTGGTGTGCCACACAGGGGTATTACCCGGCGATGATACGTGCGTAATGGCGGCCTTTTTGGATGACGGCAATCGGTGCGACCAGTGCATCGTAGCCACTGACTTTTTCGCCATTGACTTTGACACCACCGCCATCGACGAGGCGTCGTGCTTCGCTCTTGGAAGCAGCCAGGCCAGCCGCGACCAGCACATCAAGGATGGGCATCGGTTGGCTGATGGCGTACTCCGGCATTTCGTCGGGGACTTCACGGCGTTGGAACTGGCGTTCAAACGACTCGCGGCCGCGGATGGCGGCATCAGCCGAGATGAATTGTGTGACCACGTGGCCAGCCAGGAGTTTTTTGATGTCCATCGGATTGCCTTGGCCCGTGCTGAGGATGTGACGGAATTCGGTAATATCGGCCATCGGCACGTCGGTCAACACCTCAAAGTAGAGGGGCATGACGTCGTCGGCC
Source organism: Chloroflexota bacterium (assembly GCA_046051665.1). Lineage (GTDB taxonomy): Bacteria > Chloroflexota > Chloroflexia > Chloroflexales > Roseiflexaceae > UBA965. The sequence goes on along the minus strand of JBJONV010000064.1, from coordinate 23,429 downwards.
ATCGACATCACTTTGCCGAACATGTCTTCGGGCGAGAGCAAAATGTCGACCGTGTTGTCGAACGATTTGCCCATTTTGCGGCCATCGGTGCCCGGGATAAGCGGCAACAAAAAAACATCCTGCGGTTGCAGGCCCATCTGGGATTGAAGCTCACGGCCGGCCAGGTTGTTGAACTTCTGATCGGTACCGCCGAATTCGACGTCGGCTTTGATGGCTACCGAGTCGTATCCCTGGAGCATGGGGTACATCAGTTCGAGAATGGTCAACGGCGCACCGGCTTCGTACCGCTTGCGGAAGGTGTCGTGTGACAACATATGGGCAAGGGTGAAGCGGCCGGCCAGGTCGAGGGCGTTTTCGAGCTTGAAGGTACCGAACCATTCGGATTGCCAGCGGACTTCGGTTTTGTCGCGGTCGATAACGCGGAAGAACTGTTCCATGTAGGTGAGGGCGTTTTCGCGCACCTTTTCGGCAGTGAGGCGTGGACGCGTCACATCACGGCCGCTCGGGTCACCGATTTGCGCTGTCCAGTCGCCGACGATGAGGACGATGGTGTGGCCGAGTTCTTGGAACTTCTTGAGTTTGCGCAGACCAACGGCGTGGCCGATGTGCATATCGGGACGGCTCGGATCGAAGCCTTGTTTGAGGCGGAGTTTTTTGCCGGCGTTGAGTTTGGCACGGAGCTCAGATTCGACGATGATTTCGGCGACGCCACGCGTCAAAAGCTCTTCGGGGATGATGGACATCTGTGCTCCTCTAAGGTGGGGTGCATTAGGTCAAAAAGATATTCTTAGTATACCAAACGTCAGGCAGGCAGACCATGTCCCTCTGCGCGGATGACATCGTATTGTTCCCCGGTTGCTGTGAAGCCTGCCCGGGTGTAGAGCGCGAGTGCCGCGTAATTGTTGCGTTGGGTATTGAGAGTGATGCGGGTGGCTGCGTTACCAAAGCCATGCGTGAGGACCGCCGACAACAATTGGCTGGCGATACGTCGACCCTGATACGCCGGGAGCACGGCGATACGCACCAGGTGGAAGGTGCTGTGGTTGTCATGCCAATTGGCGATTGCATAGGCGACCGGAGCATCGTCTATCACCGCAATCAGGCTTAAGCCATCCCCACTGGTGAGTTCACGCACGTCGTGGGCGGTTTTTTGCCACTCGGGGTCAAATGCCTCGGCATCAATCCGTTGAATGTCAGCGAATTCGGCGGTTCCTAGCGGTGCAAGAACGGCAGGAGTGGCATGGCGGAGCGGAATGTGTTGGTATGTCTCGAGTGCAATAATCGTGTTGTGTGGCACAAACCCCACGTCGCGCAAGATATCACTCAACCACGTATCGTAGTGGTCGCTGCTATACAACAACGCCCGACAAGGCGCGTGATAGATCAGTGTCGAAGCGAGGAGGCCAATGAGTTGGGCGTGATACGCAACCGAAATGCCATCGAGCGCACAGGCACGTATCCAGGCTGTGTCGTTGGCTGCTGGTGTCGCGAGGAGGATTGCAACGACACGGTCGCCTTGGCGGGCGACACTGATGTGATATTGATCGAGTGGCAGATTGAGCGTGCTCAAGCCAAACTGGATGAGTCGGAAGCGCGATCGCCGGACGAACTCGATCAGCTCACCGTGTTGGGTGAGCGTTGCATACGTAATCGTGAGCTGGTCGAGCCGTGGACGGAACATCAGCGGGTACTCGCACTACCGACGCGCTGTAAGAGATGATTGGCGCGAAAAAACAAGAACAGTAACAGGGTCGTAATCAAGCCGACTCCTGCAAAAACCAACCAAGGCGCTGCGGGTTGCTGAATGGACTGCCCCCAACCGTACAGCGTCCCACCACTGAAGCTCCCCATCCCACCACCGAGCGCAATCGCTAACCCAGCGACGCCGAAGTACGATCCCAACGCCGAACTATCTGCCAGATTTGCCGCCACGGTCTGCTGACTCGGCGATGCAAACAGTCCGCCCAGGGAATAGACAGCTACACAACCCAGCAAAAAGTAAATATTGGTGGCGGCACCAATCAGTCCGAGACTCGTGGTGAGCAATCCAATGCCCAATAACATGGTCACCGCTGGCGCAAACCGTTTGTCTGCAAAGCGCATCAATGGATATTGGAGACCAATGCTCAATACGGCATTGACACTATAAACCCAGCTGACGGCATTGTCTGTGCCTGCTAATGCGACGGCCCGTAACGGAATTGCCAAGGTAATTTGGGTCCACAAAAACCAATACCCGAGCAACAGCGTGTTGTAGAGCATAAAGCGTTTGTCGCGTAATGCGAGCCGAATACCGTATGTCAGATTGGCTTGTGTCGTTGCCACCGCGACATCGGGCAACATGCGGAACGTCACCACCCACGCGATCAGATAGCACGAACCCGCAGAGATAGCAACAATCCCGAAGTCGTAGGTCAGTAGTGCGGTGCCCACCAATGGACCGACGGCCATACCGAGATTGCGGACGATGCCGAGAATCGAAAAATAACGCGCTCGGTCCTCGGTCGTCGTTAATGCGGCTATCGTCGCCGAACTGGGCGAATCGAACAGAGCACCGCCCAACGCTGCAAAAATCGCACTACCAAGCAACAGCGGGAACGAGTCTGCCCATGCCATCGCCGAAAAACCGAGGAAGCGTACAATCAACCCGCACAAAATCAACAACCGCGCGCCGAAGCGGTCGGCCAACATCCCCCCGACAACGGTGAACCCTTGTTGGAAGAGTTGGCGCACACCCAACACGATGCCGATGCTCGCGGTAGTCCACCCCAGTGATTCGACATAATGAATCGAAATCAGCGGTACGACCATAAAGAAGCCGCCCCACATCATGAACGAATTGACAATCATGACGATCATGCCATGGCGTCGCTCGGTCGCGGTCAATTCATTCGGCTGCTTCATTGCCATTTCGGGGCTCCTTTGGGTGTAGCGGTCCGTGACACACGATGGCCGTGTGTGCACCGGCGACGCGCGTCAATACTACCACTAATGGCGTGCCGTGTGGTTGTGAGAGTCGCTTGGCGAGCGCGTCGGTATCGATAGGGGAGCCACGTTTTTTGACCGTAATAGCACCACCACCATGTGCTTTGAGGGTCGCCTTGAGTTGGCGTTCACTAAACGGCAGGACTGCGAGAACTTCCCAACACCGTGCAAATGGTGACATGACCGGTCTGTCGTGCGTCAAATAGGCTATCTGTGGGTCAAGCATCGTCGCACCGAGGCGTGCCGCCAGGTGTTGTACCAACCCAGCCCGAATGACTGCAACATCGGGTTCGATAAAAAATGCGTTGGGTTGCGTACAGGGAATAGTTCCGGGTGTGTGTGTATCGTCGAGGATGTGGGTACCGTGCGCATCGAGGACGGTTGCCCGGTGCTGCCATGCGGAGTCGCCATCGAGCCATATGACGGTCTCACGTAGGTCGCCGTCGAGCGATACGCATTCGATGGCATAGGGGTGGGCAAAAGGCAACTGCGAATAATCGATTCCTGGTGCACATTTGATGGCAATGCGACGGCCCGGTCGGCGCCAGGCCGAGGCAGTGCTCAGTGGTGGGAGGTAGGCATCATGGTCATAAATGCGTCCACTCGCCACGCGCCGCCCCGGATCAAAAAAGATCGCATCGACATCGGCCGGCACGTCCCAGGTTTGGGCATCCGCGCAGACGTAGGAAACGCGGTCGGCTAATCCCCGTACCACCATGTTTGCGTGGGCCATCGCGATACGGCCATCGTCTTGATCGAGTGCGATGCACGGCGCCACCGTTGCGAGGCTGAGCAGATCACCACCGCAGCCACAACAGATATCTGCTACGCGTGTTGCGCCGGCGAATTGCAGCGCACGGTGCATGCCCACCCGCTGGTGGCTGGCTTGTTCGAGGGCGGTTTTGGTGAAAAAAAGTTCGGCGCCAGCGGAGAATTTGCGCGTTGCATGAGCGCGTACCCACGCGAGTTCGTAGATTGCAGCAGCCCGCTCGGGTGTGGTCATGCGACGCAACACCGACATGCTGTGCAGATGTTGGGTGGGGTCAATCAGTGCACACAGCTGTTGCGCTTCGTCGCTTTGGAGCCACTCGACCACTGCGCGGTTCATGCGCGTTTGCCAAAGATGCCGATAGAGCGCCAGGTGCCGCCAGCGATGAGGATGCCCACAATAATGATGATGAGCCCGGCAATGGCATTCGGTGCGATCGGCTCACTCAAAATGGCGGCACCATAGACCACCCCAAATGGGGCAACCAAGTATGACACCATCGATACCTTGGTGGCACCGACTGCATCCATCAAGCGGTAATACAGAATATAGGCAATAGCCGTACAAAATACCGCCAAAATGGCTAGGGCGATAATCGATGACATGGCCGGCATGACCGTTGGTAGCCCATTCCAGATCAATGCGATGGGGATGAGCACGCTCGTGCTGGCAATCATTTGTCCGGTCGAGGGGATAATCGGTGGCATCCCCGAAAAAGCGCGCCGCCCATACAATGCCGATAATGCATAGCAGACGGCAGCACCGAGGACACACAATTCGCCCCAGATGTTGCCTGTGCTCGCACCTTCAATACCAATGGCAATCAACACACCGACGAACCCGGTTATCAAGCCTATGACACGCTCGGCATTGATGCGCTCGTCGTTGCGGGTAATGAGGTTGATGATGGCGGCAAATAACGGGGTCGTCGCGCCGAGGATGGCAGTGGTACTACTGGGGATGAGGCGTTGTCCCCAGCCAATGAGGAGGAACGGCACGACAAGCCCGAGCATTCCTACAAAATAAAAATCTTTCCAGATTTTGGTGCCGCCGGGTAATTGCACACCCGATACACGCATCACTCCGTACAAGATGACTGCCGTAATGGCAATCCGTACCGCTACGAGGGTGGCTGGTTCGATATCGGCCACAGCGATTTTGATGAGCATGAATGCAGCGCCCCAAATGGCACCTAAAAGAACGAGCATCCCGGTCTGGCGTGCAGTCATGTAAGCCTCGGTAGGGTGAATCTGGACTATAATAGCACGTCCAAACGGCAGAACTCACGGTGTAGCGTTCCGCGTGGTGCGCAGAATGGGGAGACAATGCAGTCTATTCGTAGTGTCCCACGAGCAGCATGGTATGTGCTGTTGCACGCCGTGTTATTCGGTTTGGGGATTAGTTTTTTTGATGTGTTGTTTAATTTTTACCTCGTTAGTCGTGGCTTTGGCTCCGAACTCGCTGGGATATTGTCGACAACGATGCGCATCGCAGGTTTGATTGTTGGAGTGCCGGTGGGCATGCTGGTCGACCGTTACGGGGCACGCCGGTCACTCGCGGTCGCGATGGTCTTTTTTGCAACGACGCTTGCATGGCAGCTCTACGCGCCTTCGGTGGTCTGGATTATCATCACGCAATTCCTCAACGGCTGTTGTGCGGCGTTGGCGATGACGTCGATTATGCCGTTGCTGACAGCAACAACCCACGACGAAGCGCAGCGCGGGTTTATTTTTGGGCTGAACGAAGCATCGATTAGCATCGGTCTGATTGGTGGAATCATCGCAGGGTGGTTGCCGAGTGTGATTTCCCCCTTGTTGCAGGTCGACGCCCAGTCGGTCACGGCATACCGGACCACGATGCTTATCGGGGTTGGGTTATTTTTCGTCTCAGTCATTCCGATTTTGTTCGTGCGCGTGACCGAACACCACGAAGAACACCATCGTGATGCCGAAGCGAACGCGGGCAGCCCGCAACTGCGCCGCCTTTTTCTGCTGTATGGCGTGCCGAATTTGCTGATGGGGTTGGGTGGTGGTGCGATCATCCCCTTCCAGAATTTGTTGCTCCGCAACCAGTTTGGGTTGCCGGATTATCGGGTCGGGGTGGTCATTTCGTTTGCAGAGTTGGCTATCGGGACGGGTGCGTTGATTTCGGGGCACTTCTTGGCCAAGAAACGCCTGCGCTTCTGGGTGGCACTCCTCAGAGCCCTCGCAGGACCGGGAGTACTGCTGATCTTGGCACCGTGGCAGGCGTTGTCGATTGTCGGGTATCTGGCACGTGCGTTTGCGTTGGGGATGGCGGTGACACTCAGCGACCTGCAAATTATGCGCTTTGTCAAGCCCAAACAACGTGGTGTCGCGATGAGCATGATTACCATCATGTGGTCGGCTGGCTGGGGATCAGCATCGCTTCTGAGTGGCTTCGTGCAACCCGTCTACGGATTTGCGCCATTGGTCTGGTTTGCTGGTATTGCCTATATCAGCGCAGGAATTGCCGCTTGGCGTATTTTTGCCGATGAAGGGTAATGTGCGATACCGGTACGTGCGCGTGCATCTGCTGCCATCAGGTAACGAACGTTGCGCGGATATCTTTCCCTCTGTCGAGTACCGCTACTCTTCTTGTTCTGCGATTACCTGCCGGACAATGGCGTCCGCCCATGGTGCATCAGTGCGGACTGCCACGGTCAAGAGTACTTCGCCACGGTCGGTGCTGATGTCGTAGGTACGGTACTGATCGTCCATTACGACACGATCGGCGACCTCGACCGGGAAGAATAGAACGGGTGGTAATGCACGGTCTGGTGCAGCTTCGGTAACCAGGCTCACATCGAGTCTCGTCATTGCATAGCGCAAAACAGGCGTTGTCTCGTAGTTAAATGTATCGGACGTATAGACATCGACCCAGGTGCGGGCTGGCAGACGTTGGGCGATGAGTGCGACTATTCCGGCACGGTGGAGGAGTATATCCCCGGCACCTGCTTCGCGACGCACAAACACACGAAAATAATGGTCCATGCTCTGCACCCCTCCAGCGAGAATGAGGAGCGTGGCGATGATCAGGGGAATGCGTCTGTCGAGGCGCGGTAGTTTGATATCTAGAAGCGCTTGCGCGCCGACACCGACGAGCAACCCCGTCGCTGCAAGCACCCCCACGAGACGTTGCCCCGCTGCAACTGGCCAATTCACACTCGAGAGCACACAAAACACCCCCAGCCACACCAGGACGGTCCACAGGAGCAGACCCTGTCTGCGCCAGATGGCGACACCAAACCCGAGCACTGCAAGTGCAGCGGTTACTGGTGCAAGGACGCTGCGTGGTGTGGCGAACCACCCTTCAACCGGCCCCCAAACCAGTGCCTGCAGGGTGTAGAGGGTGTCACGAACGGCCAGTTCAACCACAGAAATCTCGAGCTCGGCCGCATTGCGCTCAAAACCCGTCAACCCATCGTCACCCCGCTGGAGCGTCGAATTGCGTTGTACGGTCGCCCAGAATTGATCGGGTTGTTGCACATAGTGCATCAATAACGGCCCTGCGACCACCACCGATACCAACGCGATGGTGGCGAGCTGCACCACATGGAGACGCCATTCGTGTGGGCGTCGCAGGATGCAACCGCAGAGTACGCCGCCGACAATCACCGGATAAATGCGTGCGCTGGCATATCCGTAGATTGCGAGACCCAGAGTGATCCCCATCGCCAGCGCAAGACCACGTGTGGGTTTTTGGGCATAACGGAGCAACAACCCAAGGAGGATGATGCTACTCAGACTATCTGCAATGTTGTTGAGCCCATAGCGCGAAAAATGGACATGCATGCCCAACAACGCCAGGCTCAACCCTGCGAGCAGCGCAGCGGGGCGTGCGAGCACCGGCCGCACGGCCCACACCAGCAACGGGACGCAGGCACTCCCTAATACCATGGGCAAGAATCGCGCTGCAAAGAAGTTTTTGCCGAAGAAGCCAATAAAAGGCGCCTGTACCAAAAACCAGAGCGAAGGGAACTCGAACCAGCCCGAAATGAATGGATTGGTAATCAGGCCATGCCACATATCGAGGCTATACAGCGCCGCTGCGGATTCGTCACTAATCGGGATGGGGATACTATCGAGGTGCCATGCACGCACCGCCACACCACACACCGACACAACGAGCACCATGCTGTACCAGCGCCATTGTCCGCGTATCGATGCACCAAACGACCGAACCTGTGCCCAGATGGTCGCACCCCAGGGCTCGATCATGACCCCCATGAGTGCCAACCAGGCACATAATTCGGCTGTGGCAAAGGGTGCTTCCGGGCGTCCTTCGACGAGTCCGAGGATCGCACTATAAAACACTGCACTGACGAGTCGTATCCAGATGTTGTGTTTGACTATCCCCCAGCACATCCCTGAGATAGCGACGAGGAAGAGCCCAGAGAGCATGGGCGTTTCGGACCAGCGCAATGCAATCGGGAGCCACAGTAACGGCACCCCGAGAATGAGCGTGGTCAGAACGGTTTTGCGTGTGAACTTCATGGCTTGCCTCGTCTCGTTCGCCCGTACTGCGTTTCAGGATAGCGCATCGGGGCACAATGTGTGAGTTGGATGCGTGAAGACATCACCGTTGAGATACATGATTTGAGGAATGTACCATCGTCGAAAAAGCGTTAGTTTTGAGCCCGTAACGGAACTAACAGTTGATCTCGCGTTTGGAGTTTCTGGTTGCGGAGTTCCGCATCGTCCCACTCATAGGAAGTACAAAAAAAGTGCTTCACGAGCACACTTTGACTCACGAGATGGACGAATCCATGCGTGCGCATAACCATTGTCAACAGTTTACACGTATCGAGATATGTTTCTTCATGTGGCGTATGCCGGACATATGTCCCTAGACCAATTGTTTCAAGAACTGTCTTGAATATCGGTGAATTACGGATAACCGCGCAGGATGGGTGTAGCCGTGCATCACAAATGTCTGGATTTTGGGTGCGGGCGTGTGCAGGTATTTCGTTTATCCCGTCCCATGAAGGTGCAATCCCTATGGCCCAAGCGCTAGGTTGTGCTTCGAGTTCCGAAAGAAGTCGTGGAATCGTGTCATCCTGCATGAAGACCACATCGGCATCAAACAGGACAACATACGCGCTATCGGGATGCGCATTGATGCCACGGCGTAGCAGCTCACCATGACTTACGTGTGAGGTCTTTGTAGAAAATCCACTCTGTATGATCGGCGTACCACGTTGTGCTGCGTATTGAAAGAGTAGCGTGGTGTCATCGAGGGACGCATTATCATAAAGCTCCCAATGTGCAATGACATTATTGGTGTGATGGCGATCGTACGAACGAAGCATGAGCTCCATATATCCTGAGGTATTGTGATTAACTGCAACTGCAGTGATGGTGCTCATAGCTCCTCCACCAACAAAATCATCCATTGGTATCCCTTTTCACTATAATAAAGTATCACGAAGAAGCGAGGAAAACCATGACGACACTGCTCTATCACACCGACGCATATCTGCGCAGCTGCACTGCCACCATTACCGGTCACAGCAGCGAGGGGAACGGTATCATCCTCGACCAGACGGTGGCCTACTGCACCAGCGGCGGTCAGCCACACGACACCGGGACCATCAGTGCTTCCGGGCAAGAATACACGCTCGTAGAGGTCAAAAAAACCGCCGACGGCGTGGTCCACCTGCTCGCCGGAGATACTCGACCCGCAGTCGGGGGGAGCGTTACGGTCAGCATTGACTGGGAGCGCCGCTATCGACTCATGCGGACGCATACCGCAATGCATCTGCTGTGCGGTGTCGTGTTCCGTGACTATGGGGCGCTTGTGACCGGTGGCAACATGGATGTCGACGAGGGCCGACTCGACTTCGAGATTAGTGACTTCACCCCTGAACTCGCCCAACGCATCGTCGATGCGGTGAATGTCGAAGTGGCAGCCAATCGCCCGCTCGAGGTGAAAATCCTGCCCCGTGCGGAGGCGTTCGCCATCCCTGACCTGATCCGTACCAAGATCAACCTGCTACCCGTGGGCATCAGCGAAATCCGCACGGTCAACATTGTCGGCCTTGATTTGCAAGCCGACGGCGGCACCCACGTCGCCGCCACCGGCGAAGTCGGCACCGTTACCCTCCTCAAAACCCGGAGCAAAGGCGCCACCAACAAACGCATCATCGTGGGTTTGGCATGAGCGATAGCAGCATCAACCAATCCATCCAACATCAATTTGGTGCCGTGGCTGCCAATTACACGACCAGTGTGGTGCATGCGAGCGGAGCCGATTTGGTGGGGCTCATCGCTGCTGCTGCGTTGACTGGGAGTGAACGTGTCCTCGATGTCGGTTGCGGTGCGGGGCATGTGACGATTGGGTTGGCGGCTCAGGCACGCGAACTCGTCGCCATCGACTTGACCGATGCCATGCTCGACCAAACGCGTGCACAGGTGGTCGCAAAGGGATTCACCAATGTGCGTGTCGAATCGGCAGACGCCGCCAAACTGCCGTATGCAGACGCGTCATTCGATATTGCTGTTTCACGCTATGCAGCGCATCATTTCGCTGATCCGTTGTCATGTCTGCGTGAAGTTTTTCGTGTCGTCAAACCCGGTGGACGATGGCTTTTGGTAGATGTCGTGTCGCCGCCTGCACCGATGGCAGATACATTTTTGAATGCGGTCGAAATCCTGCGTGATCCGTCGCACGTTCGTGATCACAGCATCACGCAGTGGCTCTCGATGTGTGCCGAGGCAGGCTTTGTCACCCAGCACGAGCAGACATGGTCGGTCCGTTTGGAGTTCAACTCCTGGGTGACGCGCATGGCTACGCCAGCGCACGAGGTAGCCCAACTCCAGCGCATGCTCCGTGCAGCACCGACGTCGGTCAAAGAAGCGCTGGGCATCGAGGCGGATGGGAGTTTTCGTATCCCGGTGGCGCTGATCAGCGGCGTGGTTCCGCGGTAAGGAAGAGGACGCATGATGCAGGCAGTGACACAGAGCCGCTGGCAATCCATCCGACTCGGATTTATTGCGACAATAATCGTTTGGCCGGGTGTTTCACCGTTTGGCATGGTCTATGCGGTGAGTGCGTTGGCAGCAGGGTTGAGTTTCAGCGAGACGCTGGGGATGTCGTTGATTGTCTTCGCCGGCGCATCACAATTCACCGCGGTGGGGCTATTTGGTGCGGGGGCAAATCCCATCAGCATCATCGCGGCGACGGCGATTATCAACGCACGCCACTTGTTGTTGGCGGCGTCGACCGCATCGTACATCCGGCAGTCGCCGGGCTGGTTGCGCGGGATTGTCGCCTTCCAATTGACCGACGAGACGTATGCGGTCGGGGTACAGCAGTTCGAAAAAACCGGTGGCGACGCCTGGTTCCAATTTGGTTCAAATCTGAGTCTTTATTTTATTTGGGCGATTAGTACGGTAATCGGCAGTCTCTTGGGAGCGTTGATTCCCGACCCTGCAGGCTTGGGCTTGGATTTGATTTTTCCACTGACGTTCATCGCTTTTCTCATGCCGATGGTACGTGACCGGGTCAATCGCTCCGTGGCGTTCCTGGCTGCCGGCATCTCGGTTGCAGTGGCATTGTGGCTCCCCGGGAGTTGGTATGTGTTGTTAGCGGGGTTGATCGGCAGCGCATTTGGTGCATGGTTTGCGGTATTGACGCCGCTCGTAACGCCGCAGGAGGGGACTGATGCGAATCACTGATTTTGCGCTCGAACGCTATTTTGCGCAGTACGAATTCACCACCCCACACATTCTGTGTAGCTCGGATATCCAGGGTATGGCGATGCATGATCTGCTCGCCCTCGCGGACGACGATGCGCGGCAACGCTGGCAATCACTGACGTTGGGCTATACCGAGACCGCAGGGTTGCCGATACTCCGTGCCGAAATAGCCAGTATGTACCACGGTATCACTGCCGATGACGTGATTACGTTTTCGGGTGCCGAAGAAGCCGTCTACATCGCCGCCAATGTGCTCCTCGGCCCGGGTGAACATCTGATTACCACCTGGCCCGGCTATCAATCGCTCTACGAGGTCGGTCGGGCCACGGGTGCAGAGGTTACCTTGCTCGAATTGCGTCCCGAAGACAAATGGAAGCTGGATATCGAGGCCCTGCGGCGCGCCGTCCGACCCAACACCAAAATGATTCTGCTCAATGTGCCGCACAATCCAACCGGCGCCACATTGACACACGATGAGTGGGCCGAGGTTATCGGCATCGCCGAGGCAGCCGGGGCGTATCTATTTGCCGATGAAGTCTACCGCCTGCTCGAGTACAACCCGGCTGACAAATTGCCGGCCGCCTGTGAGCGTATGGTGCGTGGATTGAGCTTGGGCGTCATGTCCAAAGCATTTGGGCTCGCCGGTTTGCGCATCGGCTGGTTGATTGTGCGTGAGCCCGCATTGCGCGCCAAAATCATGGCGTACAAAGACTACACCACCATCTGTAACTCTGCCCCGTCCGAGATTTTGGCTTTGGTTGCATTGCGAGCGCGGCAAGCCATGCTGGCACGCAGTCGATCGATTGTGTTGCGCAATCTGCAACTCTTCCACGAGCTGTGTATCGCCCGCCCGCAGCAGATTCGGATGGTGGCCCCACAAGCCGGCAGTGTGGCGTTCCCCGAATTATTGGGGAGTATGCCCATCGCCACTGCCGCTACGGTGCTCCAAAAGGACTATGGCGTGCTGATTTTGCCTGCAACGGTGTACGGGTATCCGGGTAATTTCTTCCGCGTCGGCTTCGGCAAAGAAGATTTTGCGACGGGTCTGGCAAAACTCGCGCTCTTCCTCGACGCCCAGGCAGGAGTATCGCAATGAATATCTGGCTGACGTACCTCGGCATGGCGGCGGTGACCTATGCGGCACGTGCCATCCCGCTTCTCGTGATGCGCAAAGATCCACCGCCGTGGTTGGCCTTGTGGCTCCGCTATGTCCCACCGGCGGTCTTTACGGCATTGGTCGTACCGGCTATCGTCACCACGAGTAGTGCTGCGGGTAGGGTCATCAGCCTCGGGCCAGCCATCCCCGCCGGGTTGATCGGTGCCCTCGTCGCGTGGCGCACCAGCAATGCGATTTTGACGGTGCTCTGCGGCATGGTGTCGTTCTGGTTGATTCGCATGGTGATGGGCAGTTAGGAGCATGTGATGGAACTGCGAACGATTACCGTGGGCATGCGCGAACGCGATTGGCAGCGGGCGGCCGAGGCTGCCCATGCGGTCCGCGCACGATTGGCCGATGCAGGCATCATCGTGCAGACCGTGCGCGCGACACCGACGGTCGATGGCTTCAACAGTTGTGCCGATTTGGTGAGTGTTGCCCAGGGCCTCGAAGAGCGCGCACTCGATCTCGGGTTTGACTATGTGACCCTCGGAGTCGTCCAGCGTGAACGGCTCGATCAGCTCGCTGATGCAATGGCAGCCACCCAGGCGTTGTTCGCCAGTGTATCGATAACGACCAATGATGCACCGGACGAGTCTGCCATCCTGCAGATGGCCCAGATGACCCACGATTTGGCACGCAAAGTGCCGGGCGGCGTCGGCAATCTGCGTGTTGCGGCACTCGCCCAGGTGCCGGCGGGTAGCCCATTCTTCCCCGCCTCGTGGCATGACGGAGGCGCACCATGGTTGGCAATTGGCCCCGAGGCAGCCGCACTCGCCTGGCGCGCGACGCGTGACGTGGCAGCTCTGCCGGCGCATCACCCTGATCGACCACGCGCGAGTGCGTCCGCGTTGCAGACGCTCGCGCACGATATCGCCCGCGCAGATGCACAATTTGCTGCGATCGCCGCCCCCATCTGCGCCCAACACGGGATCATATATGCAGGCTGCGATTGGTCTTTGGCGCCGCATCCGCACCCCGAGCGGAGCATCGGGATGGCTATCGAGGCGTTGTCGGGGGTGCCATTTGGTGCCTGGGGGACGTTGAGCGCGGTACGCGCGTTGACGGCGACGATACGTGGCTGTGCAGTCACGCAACTCGGTTTTTCGGGCATTATGCTGCCCGTCGTCGAAGACGCAGGATTGGCCCAACGGGCCCTCGAAGGGCACTACACGTTGCGTGATTTGCTCGCGTTTAGTACGGTATGCGGCACGGGGCTCGATACCATCCCATTGGCAGCAGATGTCTCGATGGTGGATCTGGCGGGGATGTACCGCGAGGTGGCTTCGGTTGCGACGGCACTCAAAAAACCACTCACCGCACGCTTGATGCCGCTGGCTGGGCATGCACTCGGTGACAAAACACGCTTTGCCGAGATTTTGCCGCCGGCGCTGGCATCGTTCTTCTGCGAAGCACGGGTGTTGGGGTAGCAACACGTATCACCGTAGACCCCACGGCATGGCCTAGACCCCACGGCGTGCCGTAGGCCCACGGCATGCCGTGGGTCTACGGTGTCGCCGTGGGGATGGTAAAGAAAAACGTCGTGCCGCTCCCCACGGTGCTACTCACCCAAATGCGCCCGCCATGGCCTTCGACCAAATAGCGCACAATAGCCAATCCCAGGCCTGTCCCCGAGCCGCGGGTACGGGCCTGGTCGACTTTATAAAAACGTTCAAAAATGCGCGCTTGGTGCTCCATCGCAATGCCCACGCCATTATCGCGAATGGCAAACAACACCCACTCGCCGTCGCTATGGTCGGCGGGCAAGCCAGGCACTTCTCGTGATTCGGCGGGGAGCTGAACGACCCGCGCACTCACGTCGATAGTCCCGCCGTCGGGGGTGAATTTCACGGCATTATGGAGCAGATTGAGCAACACCTGCCCGAGCCTGCCACGGTCGACCATTACCGCAGGGAGATCTCCGGCGTGGTGTGCGTGTATCTGGATGTCATGGGTGTCCGCCTGCGGGCGGATGCGTTCAATGGCTTGTGCAATCAGAGCAATCGTATCGTGTTGCGCATATTGCAACGCGATGCGGCCTGCTTCGATTTGTGACAGGTCATGCAAGTCTTCAACCAAGCGCGTCAGGGCATCGACTTCGTCTGAAATGCGTAACGCCATTTTTTGGGCGACCTCGGGAGGAGGTTGGCTGACGATGGTATCGCTGAGTATTTTGAGGGCGGCCAATGGCGTGCGCAACTCGTGCGAGATGCTGACAATCATGTCACGCCGGGCACGTTCGAGCTGATTGATCTGCGTCACATCGCGGATGAGCACCATCACCACGACATCGTCATTGGGGAGCACCATGGGTCGGGCGACCACACGCATACTCCGCGCCGGATTGCGTTGGTGCAGTTGCATCTCGTCGTTGGTGCGTTTGGTCGCGGTGTCACGGACGAATTCATCGAGTTGATGATCGCGCACCAGACTCATGATGGTCTGACCGTCGACTGTGCCTTCGATGCGCAACACGGTACGCAAGGCAGGGTTGTGATGGAGCACGACGCCATCTGCCGAGACATACATGACACCGATATCGAGCATTTCGACGGCAATGTCGTTGGGGAGGAACGGGGGTGGTTCGGGTGGTGGGGGTGGGGTGCGTGTCGCACGCCGTTCGGGGGGATTTTGTTGCCAGGTTATCAGCAACCAAATGATGGCAGCACCGGTAAACACCCACGGGTAGAGTGCATCAAAATTCATCGGCTACTCGCGTGTTTTTGGCATATCAAAGCGATAACCGATGCCTCGCACGGTCTGCACATAGGCAGGTGCACTGGGATCGGATTCGATTTTCTCACGGAGCCAACGGATGTGTACGTCGACCGTGCGCCCATCGCCCACGTAGTCGCCGCCCCATACACGTTCTAGGAGGACATCACGTGATAATGCCAAACCGCGATTGCGCATCAGGCAGGTGAGCAGATCGAATTCCTTCTGCGAAAGTTGGACCTCGGCATCGTCGCGCCAGACCCGCCGCGAACCGGTGTCGAGTTTGATACCACCGATAACCACGGCGTCGCTCGTGCTGGTTGGCTGGCGGTCTGTGCGGCGCAAAATGGCGCGGACGCGGGCCAATAATTCACCCACGCTGAAGGGTTTGGTCAGATAATCGTCTGCCCCAAGCTCGAGTCCGGCGATCCGATCGACCTCGTCCTGGCGGGCCGTCAACATGAGGATGGGAATGGAGCTCTCTTTGCGGAGCATGCGACACACCGAAAACCCGTCGAGGCGCGGCAACATCACATCGAGGACGAGGATGTCGGGCGTATCACGACGGGCTATTTCGAGTGCGGTCATACCGTCTGCGGCACTCAAGACCTGGTATCCTTCGCGCTCGAGATTGTACTTGAGCGCCTCGGCCAGGGTGGCATCGTCTTCGACCAAGAGAATCGTTTGCATGGGCACCATTCCTTTTGTATCGTCAGGGTGACCACGTCACGACTGCCGATGTTATTCGGGACGAATCCGCCCCACGCCGTCTGCGGCGTGCGTGACATAGATCGATGCGCTCCGACCCGTTGCTGCCAAGTATGCAGCGGCGACTTCGTGGCGGAAGTGTTCGACTGCGCTGTTTTCGACCAGGCTCACCGTACAGCCACCGAAGCCTGCACCGGTCAACCGCGACCCATAGCAGCCGCTGACGCGCTGGGCCGAGGCAACCAGGGCATCCATCTCGGGGATGCTGACGTTGTAGTCGTCGCGCATACTCGCATGCGATGCGTTCATCAAGCGACCGAATTCTGCCACATTACCAGCGCGTAGCGCAGCAACACCCTGCAGGACGCGTTCGTTTTCGCTGATGACATGGCGCGCACGTTGCAACACAATTGATGGCAGTGCCTGACTGAATTGCTGGAGCTGCAGGCTACTCACATCGCGCAGGGCTTTGATGCCAGGCAGTGATTTGCTCAAAATCTCGACGGCCTGTTCGCACTCTGCACGTCGCTGGTTGTATGCGGAGGCAGCCAACGAGCGCTCGATGTGGCTATCGCAGATTACTATTGCGGCGTTTTCGGGCACGCTCACGGCTTGGTAGCTCAAATCACGGCAATCGATGAGGAGGGCGTGATGGGCTTGGCCGAGCGTCACAATGAACTGGTCCATGATGCCGCAATTCACACCGACGAAGTGATTTTCGGTGGCTTGGGCCATCAGGGCGAGCTCTTCGCCGAGGATGTTGAGGTTGTAGAAGAGTTGGAAGACATAGCCGGTGGCGACCTCGAGTGCCGCCGACGAAGAGAGCCCCGCGCCACGGGGGACGCTGCTCGAGACGACCAGATCGGCACCGTTGATGGCGTGCCCGGCGGCCAAGAGCGCACGTACCATGCCGCGGATGTAATTGCTCCACGGGCGCAAGCCGCTTGATTCGATGTGGTCGATGGCGAATTCGTCGGATTCGTTGAGGTCTGCGGCAAATACGCGCACGCGCCGGTCGCTGCGTGCGGAAGCGGCGATATACGTTGCACGGTCGATGGCTGCAGGGAGCACAAAACCGTCGTTGTAGTCGGTGTGTTCACCAATCAAATTGACGCGACCCGGTGCGCGCACCACCATGCTCGGCGCGTGTCCAAAATGTGTGGCGAAGAGTGCCTGGATCCCTGCTGCGTCAATCATGTCCATGTTCTCCAATGTGTGAACTATCCACAATGTATTATAAGGAATTGTTATGAATCTATGTGTATTGCGTCAAATCGTTGTCAACGCTCACTCCGACCGTCGCCGCATGATGCGACTCAGTCCGACCATTACCACCACAAAGGCAACCGCTATGCCGATTGCGAGCAACGGGTTGGTCGTACTCAGGTCGCCAGCAATCGTCAACACCAGCAACCCGGGAGCCACACCAACAATCGACCCGATGAGATAGTGCCACCACGGCATCGTGCTACACCCTGCCGCGAACGACACGAGCGTATACGCCGGGCCGGGTAAGACGCGCAATACAATCATCCGCGTCGGTGTGATACGGGCACACAAATCATCGAACGCCACTTGTTCGGCGTCAGTCAGACGATTGCGCACCACCCGCTGGCCCCACCGCCGCGCAATAGCAAATCCGACCATAGCCCCGATGATATCGCCGACAATGGTCAATCCAAAGCCCAACCATGGCCCATACACCAACCCAGCCCCCACCTGGAGCACGGTGGCAGGGACGACTGGGACCACCAAAATGACAGCGATCCCCACCACAATGACCACTGCGCCCCACATACCCAGCGGTGCCAGCAGTGCGCGTAGGCCGCTCGGAGTCAAATCAATCACGCTCCGTAGCCACCACAACAATACCAACAAGACGATTGCCAACACCCCCAGCCACAACAGCCGCCGCCGTGGCAAGAGTGTGGTTATCGTTCCCCAGACCGAATGACTCATAGTGACGCTCCGTCTTGCGTGCGGTAGCGGTAGCCCTGTGCCACCAAAAACCGTTGGCGTTGGAAGTTGTCTTCGATTTCGCGCGTATTCGTGGTCATCAATGAGTAGAAAAACGCTGCTTCGCCGTGATGCACCCGCAACACGCGGCCCAGGCGCTGGGCTTCTTCTTGGCGTGACCCATAGGCACCCGAGAGTTGAATCAGCACCGAAGCATTGGGCAAATCAATAGCCTGATTCCCTACCTTCGAGATAATCAGCCGGGCAGCCCGCCCACTGCGGAATGCGTCATACAGGGCTTGGCGTTCGTCCTCTGGTGTATTCCCGGTCAACAACGGCCAACCTGTTACTGTCGCGGCTTGCTGCAACTGTTCGAGATACTGCCCAATCACCAAAATCGACGCATCTTGATGGCGTTGCGCTAATCTCTGGAGCACGGTGAGTTTTGCACTCGCCATGGCTGCGATGCGCCCATATTGTCGTGGGAATGCTGCCAGGTATTGCGCCCGCTCCGCAGGGGTGTGATCAACCGTCACCGCGATGCACTGTACCGGTGCAATGTACCCTGCTTGTTCTAGTGTACGCCACGGCACGGTGTAGCGCTGTGGCCCAACCAGGCTATAGACGTCGGTAATGTGCCCATCCTCGCGGATGAGCGTCGCACTCAACCCATAGCGGCGCCGCGATTGGACTGCTGCTGTGGTGCGGAAGACCGGCGCTGGTAAGGTATGCACCTCATCATAGACAATCACCCCCCATTCGGCATCGAGGAGCGATTGTGGCGCGCGGATGAGTTGTTGGTAGGTGGTTATCGTGAGTGGTGCGAGGGTTGCTTGGCGTCGATAGATTGCCAGCGCTGTTGGTTCAACGGTGGTGGCACGCGCAACGCTGTCATGCCACTGCTGCGCAGCCGCCCGACTACTCGTCACGATGAGTGCATGTTGACACAACGCCGCTACAAGTGCCACCCCGATGTAGGTTTTGCCGCTCCCTGGTGGCAAAACGAGGACACCATGACTGCTCGCGAGGGCAGCGTCGACGGCCTGTTGCTGGTATGGGTAGAGGGTAATCCGGTCGTTCCACGCGATGTCGAGGGCTGTGCCTTGGCGCGTGCCCGCATTGTCGATTATCGGCCAGCCACGCTGGACCAACAATTGTTTGATGAGCCCGCGTTGGGTGGCATCAATGCGATAGGTGCCTGGGCTGAGTTCTTGTGCAAATACCGCATGCAGGCGCTCATCCCGCAGGAGCACGAGTGCACCGAGTGGATCATTGACTGCCAACACCAGTGCATCGGGTTGTCCCGTCAACACCAATGCGCCCCAGCGCTCCATCAACGTGGTGATGGTGCGTCGGACGCGCTCGTCGAGTGCACCGCTCCACTGCGTGAGTGTGCCGACGACATCGTCGCTCCGGAATCCTGCTGCCGCTGCATTCCACAGACTCGTCCGATCGAGGCGCGCCCGTACATATCGGCCGGTGTACGCCGTGATGCGGCTACACGATTGGAGGGCGTTGATGCACGGACGGGCCTGCGGATGATCGGTATCGACCAGGAGATGGCCGTTCGCCATGATGGTCAGCGGGTGCGCGCTCATAACACCATGGCGGCATGACGATGACAGGTGACGACGTGGTCGTTGGTCATCCCTGTTGCTTCCATCAACGCATAACACATGGTCGGCCCGACAAAGCGGAATCCTGCCTGCTTTAAATCTTTGGCCATTTGTGTCGATAACGGCGTGACGGTCGGGATGTCGGCATGTCGTTGATAGTGTGGTTGCAGCGTTCGTCCGTCGACATAGCGCCAGAAGAAGGCATCCACGCTGCCGTGCTTGGCTTGCAAGGCAAGGAACGCATGGGCGTTTTCGATCATGGCGCGGAGTTTGGCTCGATTGCGGATGATGCCGGGATCTGCCATCAACCGATCAACATCCGTATCGGTGAATGTCGCAACCCGAAGTGGATCAAAACCGGCACAGACCGCGCGGTAGTGGTCGCGTTTGCGCAACACCGTTATCCAGCTCAAACCCGCTTGCATGGTTTCGAGCACGAGGCGTTCATACCAGCCATGCTCACTATGGAGCGGTACACCCCATTCTTGGTCGTGGTAGGTGGTATAGAGCGGGTCGGAGCCGCACCATATGCAACGTGTTGGTTCGCTCATCGGGCCGGCTCGTTTGGTTCACGTGCGATGACATACGTTCCCGTGCCAGGAGTCCCCTGTGCCGCTCCAAACTGTATCGAAACCTCGTTGACGGTTACGACCCAGTGTGGTGCGTCGTGTTGCCAGCGTACCTGGGTGACCGCCTGCTTGGGAGCACGACCGAGTTCGTCTATGCGCAGTGCGAGGGGTTCCTGGTGCACCGCTCGGGCATGCGTCACACACAACACGGGCGCGTGGCAGTGTTGCTCGAGTGTGGCATAATCGGCGCGTTCGAGCCGCGTTCCCGCCTGGTGGAAGCTCATGGTTGCAATGGGGAGTTCATCGAACTTGCGCCACTGGATGAAGTCCGGTGTAACGCGCATAACAGCCGGGCACCCGAAGGTCAATGCGTCTATGACGCAATCGGTGATGGCATGGACCACGTGATGCTGGTAGGTCGCACTCGTTGCGGTGTAGGCTGGTGCAGAGCAGACTCCACTGGCCACGATGATGACTTCGACCGGCGTAATCGGGTGCAAGTTAATGTGGAATCGGAGCGACGATAAATCGATGTGGCTCGGTTCGCCGACATCACAGACGACGATTGCGAGCAGGCAGTCTTCTCCTCTGAATCCCACCGCATGCACCATCAGCGGGGATGCGATGCCCGCAAATGCCGCATGATTGGTACGTTCTCTTGCATCTGGATCGATTGACCGGCTGGCACTCCCGACAAACCACTCTGTCGTATTCATCCTGGCCCTTTAGATACGTTTGAATTTCTCTATTTTACGACGGCGCCGCTACCCTGCCAACGGCCCGTACATCCGATCCAACCAATCTGCGTTGCTCCGCCGCAGGTCATGCCATACTGCTTCGACCTGGAGTGTATCGGGACCGAGTGGGTTGCACAGCAATGCCTGCATGGCCAGCTGTTCGTCACCCTCGACCGCAGCCCGAATGGTCAATTGTTCGTATGCTTTGACCTGACTGGTCAGGCCATGCATCACCGGCGCTAATGCTGCGTGTCTGTGGGGGAGTGCGCCTCGGCGATCGACGGTACATGGCACCTCGACGACGACATCATCAGGCAGATCCGGAAGCGCGCCGTTATTGCGCACATTGACTACATGGGTTGCACCGTCGTTGAGGTAGTGCGAGCAAATCAGCGCTGCTGCAGCGGTCGAGTAATAGGCACCGCCACGTTCCATCAGCTCGGCAGGTTTTTCACACAGATGCACATCCGCATAACGCTCGATGAGCCGCCGTTCGACATCCATCACGACCTCGGCCCGGGTGGGGATGCCGCTCTGTTGCTGTGCCACGATAGCTTTGGTCATATAAAAATAATCGAGGTATCCACTCGGGAGTGCCTGGAGCATCCCGATTACTTCTGCAGGTACATGTATCCCCGAGCTGCCGCGCAGTTCGGCCATGCGTTGTTCGAGGACGAGTGTCGTCACATCGTCGCCGTCGACCGTGATGCGCCTGATCCAGTTCAGGTGGTTCAACCCAACCTGCTCGATCAGCACCGCCTGGGGAGCAACTGCCAGTGCTTTGGCGATCCCGCGTTGGGCAGTCATGGCGTTGTTGCACAGCCCAATGACCTGGATGCCACCATGGCGAACGAGGGCTTCGGTGATAATCCCGGCAGGATTGGTGAAGTTAATCAGCAACGCTTCAGGGCAAAACTGACGCATGTCGGCAGCGATGTCGAGCATAATCGGGATGGTTCGGAGGGCTTTGGCAAAACCACCCACGCCGGTCGTCTCCTGGCCAATGAGGCCATGCCGGCGCCCGAGCAACTCGTCTCCGTGGCGAGCGTGTTGGCCACCTACACGCAATTGGGTGATGACGTATTGGGGGTTGCGTTGTAGCGCTGCCCGCCGATCTGCCGTGTCGTCGATGGTGAATTGCCCGCCGTGATGAGCCACCATGCGCCGGCAAAAAGCGGAGACGACCGTTCGACGAGCTGTGTCTGGGTCGACTAACGTCATACTGGTCAGTCCCAAATCCGGAGCCCTGGCGATGAGTCCGTCGATGAGTTCTGGGGTGTACGTGCTCGCACCACCGATGACGACAATATGCATGGCATTCCCTCCAAAACGACGATTTTTAACCAGAGTCACGAATCTGAAAAACTGCGTCGTGGAATGTGCCACAACAGCAGGTTTTCTGAGCAGAATCACATCTGTTTTTCATCTCTGCATGCCACTATATGTGGACGATTCATTGCGTTTTCATACCAAATATGGTATGATACCAGACGGTTAGCTCTTCTTTTCGTAAGAGAAAGTTGGTGTCGCGTGGATAAACCGCACAGTCCACCCCAACAGAACATCCAGAGCGAAAACGACCCAAATGGTGTGGCAATCCACGCCGAGATTGAAGATATTTTCCCTGCTGGGGTCGCCCAAATCATCGACGAAATCCCCGACGACGAACTCGCCCATATCGAAGCAGATGCGACTGTCGATACCGACAGCGACGTCGACGATTCGGTGCGACTCTACCTGCGCGATATCGGTCGTATCGACCGCCTCAAATCCATTGTAGACGAAAAGAAACTCGCCTACTTGTACGAACTCGGCGTGACGGCAACCAAATACCTTGCCGAAATCCACAATGAACCAGTCAGTGCACCATACATTGACGACCAAGACGCTGCCACGCATCTCGTGCAGACGACCACAACAACGAATGTACATGTCGATGCAACGGTCGTCGAGTCGCTCGAAGAGCACATCACTGCAACCCCTGACGTCGTGAAGGTAACCAAGAGCCGGAGCCGCACCGAACGCGTCACCATCACCAAAAATACCGTCAGCCAAGCAACCACCACGCGCGCACGCGCTCCGCACAACGGGGCATGGTTGGCGGCAGCGACCGAGTTGATTCAATCCCCAGAATTCCACGACGAATTCCGTGTGCGTCTGCACCGCATCCAAGACATCATCTACGTCTGTAGCTTCAATGTCGAGCCCAAGAACCTGATGCTGCACCCCGTAGCCAGTGTGATGTTGACCGAAAAGCCTCCGGTCTATGATTTTTTCATGGCCGATGCAGTCGAAGTCAAAATCGAACCGGTCGAGGGTGTCGAACCCGCCCAGACGATGACGGCATACCTGTTGAATTCGTTGAACCGGCCCGAAGCGCGGGTCTATTCGAGCATGTGTGCGATGGTCAGTATCGCTGTCGAAAAGCTCGAGAAGAAGTCTGATGCGTCTGCTGTAGGCGAGAACAAACCATTCTCGAAGCCCGATCAATTGATGCGTA
>JBJONV010000063.1:0-4617 GCA_046051665.1 Chloroflexota bacterium | reverse complement strand
GCCGCTGCCAAGAGAAAATCGCCGAACACGAGCTCCCCATGGGCTTGGTCAAGGCCGAGTACAGCTTCGACGGCTCGCGGCTGACGTTTTATTTCACGGCCGACAAACGCGTCGACTTCCGCAATCTGGTGCGCGATTTGGCTCGTACCTTCCGCACGCGCATCGAGTTGCGCCAAATCGGCCCGCGTGACGAGGCCAAACTCCTCGGCGGCATCGGGCCGTGCGGGCGTATTTTGTGCTGTGCATCGTTTTTGCCGGATTATGCGCGGGTATCGATCAAAATGGCCAAAGACCAGGATTTGCCGCTCAACCCCGCCAAAATAAGCGGCGTCTGTGGCCGCTTGCTCTGCTGCTTGGCCTACGAGCACGAGCAATATATCGAAATGAAGGCCGAAATGCCGCGTCGTGGCGCCTGGGTACAAACGCCCGAAGGCCCCGGCGAGGTGTGGAGCGCCAACGTGTTGCGCGGGACGGTCACCGTCATGCTGGCAGCCACCGGCGTCCAAGAAGAATTCACCCCCGAGAAAATCCAAGAGTCAACCCAGGAAGTCGTCGCAATCGCCAAAGCCCGCAACGCCGAGGGTGTGACCCCGGTCGTGCGCGAAAACAAGCGCGGCGAGCGCCGTCTGCTCCGTGAAGAGTTCGAATCGTCTGACGAGTTGGCGGCCTTGGCAGCCCTCGAAGACCGCCCCGAAGAGCGGGCCAGTGCAGATGACCTCGGCGCGGCAGTGCGCGTACCCAATCGCGGGCGTGATGGCGGCCGGGATGGGGGCCGCGACGATCGTCGTGGACCACCCCAACAACGGCCCGGTGGCGACCGACCCAACCGACCGTTTAACGCAGATCGTCCCGGCGGGGCTGGTGCTCCTACAGGCCGTGACGGTCGTGACGACCGCCGCGGTGGACCGCCACGACCGAGTGGGGATCGCCCGTTTGGTGATCGCCGCCCGAGCGGTGACCGCCCCGCAGCTGATCGTCCACAGGGCGACCGACCATTCGCGGATCGCCGAACGCAAGGGGATGGAGCGCCGCGCCAAGGTGGTGATCGGCCATATGTGCCCAACCGACCGGCACAACCGGTTGCCCCGCGCGAAGGGGTCGAACTCCGCGAAGAGCGCCGGGCAGGTCATCCACGGCCAGACAATGCACGGCCCAACAGCGATCGACCGCAGGGTGATCGGCCTTTTGCGGATCGCCGGCCACAAGGCGATGGAGCACCGCGCCAGGGCGGTGACCGACCGTTTGTGCGGCCGGAGCAACGCGCCGAACGCCCGCAACAGCAGAGTGAGCCACGTATTCCGAGCCCGAGTGACAGCGGCGACGACTTTTCGGTCCCACAGACCCCACCAGCCAACGGTGGAGACACCGAGCAGATGCGCCGCCGCAGACGGCGGCCAATGGGGAATTAGGTAACACAAATACTGTGAACCCGGAGTGCCCCATGGGGGTTGCTTCGGGTTTTTTGTGTGCTGCTAGCGGAGGTTGGTGGGCACGTCACATTGGCCGCGACGATTGTCACCCCAGGCAATGATGCGTTGGTCACGGGTGACCGCAAAAGAATGGTAGTCACCACAGCCGATACGCACTATATCGCGTGCTTGTGCGGGAACCGCACATTGCCCATAAGCATTATCGCCCCAAACGATGACGGTACCATCTTTCTTGAGGGCCAGATAATGACCGATACCTGCGGCAATGGCTTGAACGTCATTTTGTGCCGCGGCAGGCACTTGTAGCGTCTGCGCAAGATTACCTCTCGTCCAGATGCGGACTGTGCCATTCGTTTTGAGAAAAAGGCAGCCGAAAGCGCTGAGTACAACGTCCTGAATATCATTGAAAGTATGAAAATCTTGTTGATCTGCACGCGCAGAGCCGTCGATATCTCTGACCCACTCAAACACACGATAGTCAGCCCTACGTGCGATGCTAACGACACGACCATTGACGGCACGTGATGAGAGCTGTACAACGCTGTCGTTGAGTTCGAGCGCAAGTATCTGCGAGATTTCGTGAATGGCAGCTTCAGAGCGTCCAAACCGAAACATCTGTTGTTGCGAAGTCATGGCGATACCAACATCGTCGAGTGCAGAAAAAACCCGGGTGTTTGGATGTGTGAAGGCGGCAACAGACGAAGAGTTGGAATGAGCGGAGGGAACATATTCGAACGGTGTAAAGCTAAGTGTCTGTTTTCGATCGAGGATGTACACACCAGTGTTGCTGAGTTGCACTGCGCTCATCTGTGCTGCTGATGGGGGGGTCTTCCAGATGGCACGGTCTAGATGTGTTCGTAATTGCGTCAAAATGGTGAGCTCGGTCTCACGTAGCCAGGCAAGCAATGTATGCGTGGCAGGTGACGCAACTTCATTTGCTGCCACAAGCCGGTGAGACAAAAACATGATCGGATGCGCAGTGACTGTTGCGCGATGTGCGCTGATAAGCTTTTCACACCGTCTTGCGTGGTCTTCGATAGCGGATTTGCGGAGTGCGAATGCTTGTTCGAGCAGAACCTCACTGGCATTGTTGAGCGGAGCTCCGCCCCAGAATGTTGCTGTCCCGTCGGTAAATAGTGCACACGAAGCAAATCCATTCCCCGTGACATTGGCGATCGTTTTTCGCGTGGGCGTAACAATGCGTGGTGGTGGGACAGCCTTGGGGGACCGTGGAGTTGCCGGCGGGTTTTTGTGTACATAGACTACTGGACCAGGTTTGGAATTGACTTTGAGTTTGCCAAATCGCGACAGAACTGAGCAGGTCACGCAACTTCCATCAAGCGGATAGACATGTGTCTTATCGTTTTGACAGTAGACGAGGCGTTCCTCATTTCGAACAAACGCCTCATACCATTCGTCAGCGCTAGGGCGATTCCCTGGCATTGTGAACGCACGGCGGAACAGATCTTGAATGGTTGGACCGAGGCAATCGAAGGTCGGTGACACTTTGGCAATGGTGTATTCTGCATTCGGGAGATACGGGAAAATGCCACGGCGCATGTTTTCGATTTGTACATCACTCACCAACTCGTTGCCCATTGGGATGCCCTGGAATGGATGGAACCCTTCCATCATTAACTTAAAGAACAGTACTGCGATGCTGAATAATTCAGAATCTGTTGTGCGCACGATTTTATTCAAGTCTGCATTGAGTAATTCTGGTGCGGTGAGCTCTGCAACATAAACGGTGCAAAGAAACGGCTTTTTGTTTGCGACTGGGACCTGCATTGAGTCACAATCAATGATTGCGCACATTGCATCTTTTCGTACAAGGATGTTGCGCGGGTTCACATCCCCGACTACGTATCCTTTTTTGTGCATTGCACTGAAGATGGCGGCGATGTTACGGACGATGCGATAGACCTCTTTGAGGCCGGGTTTGGAAGGCAGATGTTGGCGCAACGAATGCCGAACATAATTCTCGACTGGCACAGACTCTGCTACTAATGGCATCAGAAAGCCGACGCATCGTCCAAATGAATCACGCACAAGTTCAGTCGGCCACGCAATCGAAACGTGACCATTCTCTCGCGTTGGGTCATCGGGAGGAGCCGCAATCATGGCCAAGACTTTGGGTTCAGCGGCTTTGGCGTTCTCGTAGAAGTCGAAAATTTTGCAGACGACATCGTCGCGTTGCGCCACCCGATAGACTGCACCTTGGCCACCACGAGCTAACTCGGAGGTCAGCACGACGTATTTTCCGTGCCCGTCTTTGAGGGAGGATCTGGTGGGATCTGTCATCTTGGTTTTTTTGGTGGTCGTCATGATTTGGAATTCTTTATTGTGATGCAGGATAGCGGATCGTGATGTAGGTTGTATCGTCGTGTTGTGCTGCGGCCATCAGCGTATCGAGATCTAGCCACCCGTCTGTCACCAATCGCGCTGAGTAATTCTCGAGCGCATCAGAGTGGATGGTGATGGAAAAAGCATCGGAAACAAGGGTATAGGTATTGATATGGATGTTGCCAATCAAACCTAATTCGGGCAGTGAGGCGAAGCGTGCCGAATCACTGGAAAAGAGCGAAGAACCGAGCTCGATATGCCCAGGAATGACAATGCGCACATTACCGGCACTGATGCATTGAATCGTGTTGCCCTGCTTCTGCACAATCGCAAATACTGCTTGAGAGCCGCCGACGGCATTGCGTTTGCGTAGAATCCTGCTCATGGCGTTTTCTGCTTGCAAACTATCGAGAACTCGGAATTGCTTTTCAACTTCTACCCGTGCTTGGCACACTGCTACTCTGCAGATATCTGAAAAGATTGACGCGGTCACAAGCCTACCTGGATGGGCTTGGGTGTATCGCATAAGCATAGAGCACAGAACATTCGAAGCAATTCCTCCGAAGGCAGACTGCGAAGCCCCGTCTGCGAGGATGGCAATAAACTCGTTTCTGTTTGAAAGGGTAAACCAAATGCTATCTTCGCTTGCACTGTTTTGCTGTCGCGACGAGTCAGAAGGAATGGACGCATAGCGTACCTTCATACCATCCTTTCTGATGGGCTGATTGGGTACATCAATTGCGTAATTGTCTTTAATGTAGTTATTTTGGATTTTTTGGAATGGCCATATCCAATTATCAGTTGTATTGGAAAAGCTTTTCTCTTCGGTCGACCAGCTGAAATG
>JBJONV010000062.1:0-8866 GCA_046051665.1 Chloroflexota bacterium | reverse complement strand
GGTGCAGGTTCGGGTGTATGTCGCCACGCAGACTGGGTGCCGGCAACATGGGGGTACGGCGGATGTAGGGTGCGATGCGCTTGTGCGCTTCGTCGAAGACGTGCGGTGCAAAAGGAGTCATATACATATCTCGATGCTGTGTGGTTTTGCCTATTATATGGGGGATTGATTGAGCGACAGGTATGTTTTAGCTCGGAGTTTCTTGCAAGAAACCCTGCGTTGTCTGTGGTTTGCGGATTTGGACAGCGAGGCTACTGCCGACAATCGCGGTAACGCCGGCCAAGAGGAATGCAAGCAGGTAGTCGCCGCGGGCATCGTGTGCAACGCCACCCAACCAAGATGCCAGTGCCGCACCGAATTGATGGGCGCAGAAAATCCAGCCATAGACGACGGGGACGTTGCGGGCGCCGAAGATTTCGTTGGTCAGGGCGACGGTCGGTGGCACAGTCGCGATGTAATCGAGGCCGAACAAAATGGCGAAGATGGTCAATCCAATCGGATCATGGACGAACGGCAACAGGAACAGAGACAACCCGCGGAAGGCATAATAAACGCTCAACAATCGTCGGGGATTGTAGCGATCGGTGAGGATACCGGATCCTAACGTACCGACGAAATTCATGATGCCCATGATGGCCAATGCACTCGCAGTGACCGCTACCGTGAAGCCATGCTCGAGGGCGTGTGCCATCAGGTGTGTGCCGATAATGCCGTTCGACGTCGCACCACAAATAAAGAATGTCGTAGACAGCAACCAGAAATCCCGGTGCGCAAGCGCTTTTCGCATTATGCCTGGCTCACTCATCCGTGGCGTTGGCTTGGTGTCGGCTGTTGCTCCGAGTGCGACCATTCCCACATCGGCGGGATCGGTTCGTACGATGGCGAGGATGGGGATCATCAATACCGCTGCCACTGCAGCGACGACAAGGGAGGAAGTGCGCCACCCCATTGATTCGGTCACCAAAGCTAAGAGTGGAATGAACAAGAGTTGGCCTGCGCTGGTGGCAGCGCCAAACAATCCTTGCACGAGCCCGCGTCGATCAACAAACCAGCGTGTGGCCACTGCTGCACCAAGCACGCCGCCGACAATGCCGGTACCGATGCCACTGAGTGCTCCCCAGGTCAGCGCAAAGCCGAGCTCGTTGGTAATGAATGTGCCGGCGACGGCACTCAGGGCAATGGCGCACAACCCAATGATGGCGGTATTTCGCGTGCCGACGCGGTCTATCAACGTACCGATGAACGGACCAGACAGCCCGTAGAGGATCAATCCAAGCGAAACTGCGAGGCTGATGGAACTACGTGTCCAGCCGAATTCGGTCGTCAACGCCGGCAAAAAGACCCCCGGAGCCACCCGTGCACCGGAAGAAATGAGCAACGCCGTGGCAATCGCAGCCACGACATACCAGTGACGAGTGATGCGCATGCAGGCCCTTTCGTGATAAGTCAGATTAGCTGGATTCTGCTTCGATTGGCATCGTTGTGCTGAGGATGACGTTGATGATGCTCCGTGCCATCACCTGCTTTTGCGGGATGGAAGCATTCACATACCCGTCTAGACCGATGACGGTGCCAGTATAGAGGACGCCGATGATGAGAGACGCCAACATGGTTGCCCGCAAATCGGGGTGTGTCAACCCCAACGTGGAGAGCTCGGCGAGAAAAAACTGCCGGTACATCGTCTGGAGCATCATCACCGCTTGGCGTTCACTCACCGCGACACGGATGACAGAACTGAGGAAGGCGGCAAGATCATCTTGGAACGACGGCTGTGTCAGCAAATCCGCTAACGCATCGCCCCACATGCCCGCGGGTGCATTGTGCAACACCTGCAACAATGTCATAGCAAATGCTGGTGGCGTCATTGTCTGTTGGAATAACAGCTCTTTGGATTTGAAGTGCTGTATCACGAGGCTTGGGTCGACGTTTGCGCGCTCGGCAATCGCGCGAATTGTCGCCCGGTCGTAGCCGACTTGGCTGAAGAGCGCATGTGCCGCTCGCAAGATGTCTTGATAGGTGTTGGACCCACCCTTGGGTCGACGTCCCTTCGTTTTTTTTTCCATGGCATATATTACCATGGACTTTTATTATAAACACTTGTTGATTTTTGGAAATTCTGTGCTATGTTGTTGATGTAAACAAGTGTTTATAAAAGGAGGTAGCTATGAGCCAAATGAAACCGAACTGGATGTTGTTGCCGATTATCTCGTTGAGTCTGATGGCCGTGGTATCGGCAGTAAGTGGGTTAAATGTTGCATTGCCTGCGATTGCCGTGGATACCGGAGCAACGCAGACACAGTTAACATGGATTGTTGATGCGTACACGGTGGTATTTGCGGGGTTACTGTTTTTGGCAGGTGCAATCGGCGATATGTACGGTCGCAAACTCTTATTGATTCTGGGGTTGGTGATATTCGGCGGTGCGAGCGGTGTCGGAATGTATGTGAGCGATCCCGAATCGCTTATTTTGGTGCGTGTGGTCATGGGTATAGGGGCTGCTGCAGTCATGCCGTCGACCTTGTCTGTCATCACAACATCGTTCCAAACCAGTGAGCGCGCCAAAGCAGTCGGAATCTGGGTAGGTGTTGCGGGAGGCGGGGCGATTATAGGGTTGTTCGGTAGTGCGATGTTGTTGGAATATTACCGTTGGAATGCGTTTTTTGCGCTCAATGTGACATTAGCGGTGTTGGGATGCATCGGTACGACATTCGTTGTGACAGAATCGACCGAACATCAAGGAGCAACGCTCGACTGGATCGGTGGATTGTTGGTGAGTATTGGAGTCGCAGCACTGGTCTTTGGAATCATCAATGGTCCTGAAGCAGGCTGGTACACCGAAACGACATATGCAGCCTTTGCAACAGCTATCGGAAGCCTCCTCGCTTTTGTGTTGTGGGAATTGTTTCAAAGCAACCCATTGCTTGATCCGCGGTTATTCGGCAATCGAGCCTTCAGTGCGGGAGCGCTTTCTATTTTGGTGCAGTTTTTTGGACAGTTTGGCTTTATTTTTGTGAGTATCCAATATCTGCAGTTTGTAGTCGGCTATAGCGCATGGGAGGCGGCTGTTCATTTGTTACCGTTACCGGTATTTTTGTTGCCTACGGCGAGGTTGGCGGGACAGTACGCCAAAAATACCCCACAGAAATATATCGGATCGATCGGGCTGGTGTTGTTCGGGGTGGGGATGTGGTTGGTCAGTTTGCAAACGGCAACATTCAATTTGCCGTTATGGATAGTAGCGCTCGCTGTCTATGGAATCGGGATGGGCTGTGCGGCGACGCCAGCTACCACGGCAATCATGTCATCATTGCCCGACAGCAAGCAGGGAGTGGCATCAGCGGTTAATGATACCGCTCGAGAATTCGGGAGTGCCTTGGGAATTGCAATTTTGGGAGCGGTACTCACCAATACGTATGCCACAGGGATGGCAGATGTTGCCACAAAATTACCCGCTCAGTTGGCTGAGAAAATCACACGAACGATTGCATTCACCAAAATGGACCCACCACCCATGCTTGCACCCATGTGGGACAGACTTGTGAGCACGGCGAATGATTCGTTTGCACTGGGGATGACCAATGCACTGCATATTGGCGCATTCGTCGCTTTCGGGGCAGCGGTGTTTGTATTTATCGTCGCACCGGCACCAACCAAGCACTAACAGATCTATCTGTTTCTGCGTTTTCCCGCGTCGTACCGGGTACGGCGCGGTTTTCTGATGCATAAACGCAAGTTCGGAGTGCAGATATAATAGGCACGTGTTGCGTGTGATGTGCACGGTGAAACACTCAATACCATGCTTTTCTCAAGAAAAGGACATACCCATGGACGTGGCACAGATATTCGCCGAATTCGAAACACTCAAAACCGAAAAACAACGCAAGTACTACGTGAGTCAAGGCGCCCAGGAGCCCGTGCTTGGGGTACCGACCGGTGCGATGAAGCCCATCGCAAAGAAGGTGAAAAACAACCAAGCAATTGCCGAAGAACTCTATGCAACGGGCAATTTTGATGCGATGTATTTGGCAGGAATGATTGCCAATACCAAAATCATGACCAAGGATGATTTTCGACGTTGGCTGAAAAGTGCGAATTTCTGGATGATTTCTGATTTCATCATCGCAGTATCACTTTCAGAAACGCCGTATGCGCAGGAGTTAGCCGACGAGTGGATTGGCGGGAGCAGCGATTACGAAATGTCTGCAGGTTGGAGTTGCTACGAGTGGTTGGTCGGACGGCTCAAAGACGAAGCCTTCGACCGTACCAAACTCGCAGGCATGCTGACGCGCATCGAACAGACCTATGTGCAGATGCCGGATCGCACCCAACAGTCGATGCGGCGTTTTGTGCAGGCACTGGCCATCTCGTATATTCCGCTCCACGAAGAGGCCAAACAGACTGCAGCGGTCATCGACGCCCAGGTCGAAACGTTAGAGCCTGCGCTCCGCCCCAGCAGAACGCTCGTCGACACGATTGCGCATTTTTTGTCGATGTCGCGCTTGGGGTTCAAGCGCAAGTACGTGCGCTGTTAGTGCTCGCGTTTGCCGTGGTTGAGGAGGTCCATCATCTCGGCGAGGCGTTTGGCACGCGTTTCGGGGCGTTTGGCAGATTCGATCCAGCGCATGTAGTTTTTGCGGTAGTACGTCGGCAGACTGTCGAAAAACGTCTGGGCGGCAGGGTGTTTGGCGAAGGCGGCGGCGATGTCGTCGGGCTGCGTGGCGACTTGTGGGCCTTCGACGGTGAGGACGACTTTGACCTTCATCTGGGCATAGACCCCGCTCGAATTGAGCCATGCAGGACCCATCCGAAGCACATAGACGCCTTGGCTATGCAAGAGTGCACCGCGGATCGAGACGCCGTTGACGGTGCCACTGATGTGATATCGGTCGCGTGGTCCCCATACGTCGGCAGGCATGAAGGGCAAATCGAGTTGGAGCGATGTGCCTTTGGGGTAGACGGTGGCGGTGAATTCTTGGGTGTAGTTGGTCGTCATGGTTGTACTCTGTCTCTGGCGAAAAGCGACTCAGGCAATCGAAAGTTCAATGGTCACGACGTCGCCGGCGGTTATCTGCTCGGCGGTCTGTACGATTTTTTTGATGGGGATGAGATAGCGGCCGTTTTTGGGGAAGAGCGACGTCGTCCAGCTCGTGGCCCCCATTCGCGCGGTGACCGGGATGACACCCCAGCCGTAGGTGACCAGCGCCGATAGGGCTTTGATGTCGCGGCTGGCTGCATCAGGAACGGCAACGAATAAAAACGGTGCCGGTCCGCGCCATTCGAAAATATCCCCGGTGACCGTCACAATCATTCTTTGGTCCATTCTGAAGCCAACTTCGCGTAGAAATACTCGTCCCACCAGGTGTTGTTGGGGCGAGCAATGCATTGCCGGAAGTGGCCTTCACGGCGCATTCCGAGTTTTTCCATGACACGCACAGACGTCAGATTCTCGGGTTGACAGGTGGCGATGACCCGATGTGCTGCCAGCGATTCGAATGCATATGCGAGCATTGCCTGGGCGGCCTCGGTAGCGTAGCCTTGACCTTGGAACACGGGATGTGTGACCCAACCGAGCTCGTAGGTATGCGGGGCAAACCAGGAATGGAAGATACTGTGCCCAATGAGTTGACCGCTCGAGCGCAGGGTAATGGCGTAGGCACGTGCGTTGTCACCGGCATTGGCCGCGACAAATGCCTCGGTCTGGGTGAGCGTCATCACACCGCCTTCGACGTAGGTCATGACCTGCGGATTGCCGGTGTAGGCGTGGACGGCGGGTACATCGTAGGGGACAAATGAGCGGATGACGAGTCGTTGGGTTGTGATTGGTGTACGGAACATAGTGGCTGCCTTGATGTTTGGATGCATGCAAACACGACGTTGCATGCATCCTCCTGTTGGTGGGATTAGCGCGAAACGTCGATGAGGTCACGGAGCATGGCGGCTGCGGTAGGGAGCGGACCGCGTTCGGCGGACGTGGCCGAGGCGCGACCCGAAATATCGGTGTGATAGACCACCCCCATCTCCCATTCGCTCATGCGGGCCAGCGGGTGATCGGCAGGGAGCGCGGTCGGTTTGACGCTCAGGTCGTAGCTCCCCTTGCCGTTTTGTTCGGCTTTGCAGAGCAACACGATGCGCTGACCCTGTGCTACTGCGGCGGTCAAATCAGCAGCGGTCAGGCTGGTGATGCCGGTGACGGAGAAGTCGCGGACGTTGGTGGGTTGATTGAGGACGGCGTTGGCGACGATGGTCAGCTTGTTGGCGGCGTCCCACCCTTCGACATCGAGGGTCGGATCGGTCTCGGCCAGACCTCGGTCTTGGGCTTCTTTGAGCGCCTCGGCATAGCTTCCGCCGCGTTCCATGCTGCGTAGGATGTACTGCGTCGTGCCGTTGAGGACGCCTTCGACGGAGTGGATGACGGTACCGGCCAGGTCGCGGCGGCCCAGGTTGATGGTGGGCAAGGCGCCACCGACACAGGCCGAAAAGCGCATTTTTGGTTTGCTTGGGTCGCCGGCCATGTCACTGAGTGCGGCGAGTTCGGTGTAGGCTAGGGCGAGTGGGCCCTTGTTGGCCAAGATGGCGTGCATGCCCCGTTGCAATGCGGTGCGTACGGCACTCAACCCAGGCTCAGCGGTCTGCAAGTTCACCGGCGTGGCCTCGACGAAGGCATCGGCCGAGACGGATTCGACCAAGCGCTGGGCGATGAGGGAGGCGCTGCCGCCGGGGAGTGAGGCAACGCCACGCTTGGCTTCTTTGGTGGCGATGAGCAGGTCGATGTCGAGGCCATTGGGATTGGTGATGCCGCCGCTCGAGTCACAGACGGCGACCACGCTGATGTGCAAATGGTAGTTTTTGGCGAGCAATGCCTGCTGCGACTTGATGATGCGGAGCAAATTGAGGTTGACGTTGCCCAGGCCGGCGATGATGAGGCGGAGTGTACGGGTCATGTGGGTCCCTCATGTATTGGTGGTGTTGCTTCCATTGTAAAGCAGACGTCGCTGATCGAGGCGGCGTTGTGCTTCGCGCGGGTTGTTGCGGATGTAGCGACGGACATTTCGCAGATAGCTTTTTGATCGGATGAGTTGATCGTCGTAGTCCCGTTGCCATACCGTTGCAATCGACGGTGAGACGATACGACGGGTACACGCAGCTTTGAAGAGTCCAATGAATGAAGAGATTGATCTACTCAATCGCTTACTCATGATGCCGTACGGCGGTCCATTCAGGAAGTGTGTTGACCACTTCATCTTGACCAACATCTGTACATGGTCAGGCATGACCACAATCGAATCAAAAATCATGTTCGGGCGTAACACTTTTGAGCGTTCCCATTCTTCCATGACGATATTGCCAGATGTGTTGAGGTGCATCTGGGAGTTATCTATGTATCCAAAAAGCTCCTCCCGATGGTGCGTCACGATGGTGAGAAAGTACCATCCTTTTGAGCTGTAATTCCATCGCTGATTCCTCCGAGAATTCCGTCTACGGCGTCGAATCATGGCGAAGCCTTTCTTTGACTGAAATTCGAGAGGGTTTTCATCATTGAGCGGGGTTATCTCTTTGAGCGGGATTTTTATCATTGAGCGGGGTTTATAGCAATAAACCCCGCCCGAAAAAGAAACCCCGCCCGAAAAAGAAAAATCCCCCGTACGGATGAATCCAACATTCATACCGTTGGGGATGGTGAAAAAGGTACGCGGGTGGGGTTAAATGGGAAATCGGGTGGGGTTTATCGCAATAAACCCCACCCGATGAAATAATTCGAAAAAATCATTTCCCCCCATCGATGGAGATTACCTGGCCCGAAAGCCAGCCGGCGTATTCCGACGCCAAAAAGAGCACCCCATGCGCGATGTCGTTGGGTTGACCGAGGCGCTGGAGCGCGATGGACTGCACGAGGTTGTGTTGTACCTCGGGGCCATATGCATCCCATTGGCGTTGCGTGTTGGCATTCGACAAAACGAACCCGGGAGCTATGTTGTTGACGGTGATGTTGTACGGCCCTAATTCGTGACAGAGTTGCCGGGTCAAGTTAATCTGGCCGGCCTTGGCGGTGGCATAGGCCTGGATCCCCGTCAAGCTCGGGCCGAGGCCGGCCCCACTCGAGATATTGATGATGCGGCCGCTCCGGGCTTGCTTCATCCCGGGGGCAGCCGCCTGCGCAAAATAGAACGCCGCAGACATGTTGACCGCGATGATTGCATTCCACTGCTCATACGTCACCTGCTCGAGCGGCTGCCCCACCTGGCCCAGTACGCCGCCTGCATTGTTGACCAGCACATCAATATGCCCGCTGGCGGCAGATGCAATCGCCTCGGTCGTGAAGGCAGTGACCTGCTCAGGGTTGGTCACATCGACGGTGCGTACCGTGCAACGCCCGCCGGCGGCCTGACAAAGCGCCTGGGTCTCGGTCAGCTCACTCGCAATCAGATCGCAGGCCCAGACGTTGGCACCGCGCTCAGCGAACGCCACTGCAATGGCCCGGCCGAAGCCGTGTGCTGCCCCCGTCACGATCACTGTTTTGTTGGTGAATTCGATGTGCATCACACCTCCTCTGCTCGACGCACGGTCGGAGCGTTGCATGAGTTACAAGTTTTAGACGCGATATTAAAAACGAAAAACATTAGCAAAATAACGAAAAACACTCTCTATGCGGACCATATCCATATATAGGCAATTAATCCACATATGTGGAAAATGCAACCGGTTGCGCAACCGATTTATTGCTCCCAGCCATCGGCGAGGAGGGTTCGCGTTTCGGCGACGGCGACCTC
Organism: Chloroflexota bacterium; assembly: GCA_046051665.1. Classification (GTDB taxonomy): domain Bacteria; phylum Chloroflexota; class Chloroflexia; order Chloroflexales; family Roseiflexaceae; genus UBA965. Next base: position 98 of record JBJONV010000062.1, on the reverse strand, counting down.
CCAGATCGCATGCATATCGGCATCGGGGCGTTGGTAGAGGCCTTCGTAGTTGCCATCGCCATAGTAGGCCCGCATCGGGTCGCCCACCAGATTGACCC
>JBJONV010000061.1:0-41396 GCA_046051665.1 Chloroflexota bacterium | reverse complement strand
GGTGCGATCACCAGAATGGCCTTTCGTATGCACGGGGATTGGGGGCCACAAAGGTCCCCCAGCCCGGTTCGCCGATGACGGTGCCGTTGCGGGCGACGGTTTTGCCACGGACCAACGTCCGTACCACTGCGCCGCGGGTTTGGCGGCCGTGCCAGAGTCGCGCGGTGACGCGGGATTTGCTCTGCCACTGATTGACGTCGATGCGCCCTTCGGCTGCCAAATCCACCAGGATGAGGTCTGCATCGGCACCGACTGCGATGATGCCTTTGCGCCCACTGAGGCCAAACAGGTTCGCGGTGTTCGTACTCACGACACTGACCATGCGTTCGAGGGTAATGCGGCCGTAGGCGACAGCGGTGAGCAACAGGGGGACCAGGATTTCGATGCCGGGTGCTCCAGGAGGAGCGGCGAACATGTTGTTCCAGCCCGGTTCCTTTTCGGATGCCAAAAAGGGCGAGTGATCGGTGCCGATGATATCGACATCACCACGGGCGACCCGCTCCCACATCCCCTCGACGAAGGATTCGTCGCGGATAGGTGGGTTGGTTTTGGCGTAGGGACCGTGGAGTTCGATGTCGGCATCGGTGAGGAACAAATACGGTGGGCAGGTCTCGCTGGTGACTTTGACGCCGTTGGCACGTGCCTGTCGGATTAGGTCGATGGAGTACGGTGACGAGACATGCACGATGTGGAGCCACGCGCCGGCAGCCCGTGCCAACGCAATAGACTGGGCGACCGAGGCTTCTTCGACGACGGGCGGCCGGGCTCTGACATGGCTGATGGGGCCGAGGTCGCCGGTGCGCTTGTAGTCTTCTGCCAAGCGACTGAGGATGTACTCGTCTTCGGCGTGGATGGCATGGGGCAGGCCGGTTTTGGCGGTCTCTTTGAGGACGGTGAAAAACGCCCCAGGATCGGGGCAGCACAGTCCGATGAATTCCTTCTCGCGGCCGGGCGGCACGGCGGTGCGGAAGGTTTTGAAGGCGATGATACCGGCGTTCCCGAGGGCAGCGATGTGTTCGCGGTTATCGTCAGCGGCACCGCCGTAGAGGGCGTAATCGGTGTACAGCTTGCCGCGTACTGCATCGACGCGATCGGCGAGGGTTTGGGCGCTGTGGGTCGACACCGCGGCGATGGGCATCTCGCACAGCATGGTAACGCCCGAAACGGCCGCTGCACGGGTGGCCGATGTGAAGTCTTCGCGGTCGGAGCGGCCGGGGTCACGCACGTGGGTGTGTGAATCGATGGCTCCGGGGAGGAGGTGCAGTCCGCCGGCGTCGATGACTTCGTGCGCATCGGCGAAGGTGCTGGCCATCCCAATGGCCACGATGATGCCGTCTTTGATGGCGACATCGAGCTGACGGCGGCCGTCGGCGTTGACGACGGTGGCGTTTTTGATGATGACATCGAGCATAGTAAATCCTGTCGGATTAACGGGTCATGGTATAGCACCATTATACGGTCGGTTTCTTCTGCGAGGTGCGTGGATTGAAGCCGTTAACAGACCCTCTGGCGGGTGCTTCTTTGTAGCGTTAAACCACCGCGAAGGTTGGGACGTTTCGTGATGCAATAACTCGCCATCTATACAATTTTCGTGTGAACGTGTAGACTATCGGCATAAATTATTAAACAATTCAGGAGGGAAAATGCGTACGAAGGGGTGGTATTTTTTCATTGTCTTCGTGATCATTGCACAGTTTGGTATCCAACGGGAATCTGTCGTGCATGCCGCAACGGTCACAGATGTGAGTGTCGGGACAGAGTTTGCATGTGCAGTGACTGCGGGGAACGTGTACTGTTGGGGTCGCCATGACCGTGGGCAATTGGGTACTAACCAAGGACCGGGTACATACTCGGGAGCAACGCGGGTCGTTTTAACGGACGGGAGTCCGCTGACGGGTGTTTCACAATTGTCGAGTAATGGTGACAGGACGTGCGCTCTCAAGAGCGGCCAAGTTTGGTGTTGGGGCGGGGCAGTCACCAGTGATGTTGCAATCAGATCTGGTAATCTCCCCGGTGGGCTATTCATCGGCGACGCAGTAGCGTTGGCTGTTGGCGGAACAAGTACTGGTACGTATTTTTATTGTGTGATTCGGAGCACGCAAAATAATTCTATCTGGTGCTCGGGGTCAAATAACTCAGGCGAATTAGGGCGCAACAACACAAGTAGCCCCGCAGATACCTTTGCCCGCCAAGTGCTGACCCCATCGACTCCGGCACCGATTGCACTCACAAAGGCACAGAGTTTGTCTGCTGGCGCATCCCACATTTGTGCCACCGTCGCTATGGCGAACCCCAAACTCGGCAATTATGTGTACTGTTGGGGCAACAACGGATATGGCCAAATCGGGAATGGTCGTAGCGGAGTGGCGCAAGTAGCGACGACTGCAACACAATTGAAAACCGCTGCAGGCGCTGCTATCGATGCGGTTGCTTCGGTAAGTGCAGGTCCGTTACACTCGTGTGCTGTGTTGAAAAATACGCGCGTCATGTGTTGGGGCTACGGGTCAAATTATGAACTCGGACAAGGAGCGCGAACTTGGAGTAGCCGTGCACTCTTTGTGAAGACAGATGCCGCAACGGTATTGACGGGAGTCACGGCATTGGATGTCGGAGAAGGATACAGCTGCGCGCTCAAAGACACAGACATTTGGTGTTGGGGTACCAATACCTACGGCCAATTTGGAGACGATTTGGTTATTCCTGCGCAGTATGCCGTACGCACGGTGACGACCATACTCGATGTCGTCGATATTGACACGAGTAAATACAACGTCTGCGCGGTAAACGGAAGCACTGCTGCAGCACGGAAAGTGTATTGCTCAGGGAAGAATGGTTCAGGGCAATTAGGGAATCGAACGTTAGTAGACAGTCGCATCCATGTTGGGGTGAAGTTCCTTGATTCTGGCGCAACATTCCCATAAAACGAAAGAACGCGGGCTACGCAGTATTACTGCGTAGCCCGCGTTTTGTATCAGAAAATTATGGCAGTGCGTTGGAGGCGGCACCGTCGACCAGCGTGGCCGTGCCGTTCATGTAGCTGGCTGCTGCAGACGCCAAAAAGACGATGAAGTTGGCGAATTCTTCGGGTTCGCCCAATCGACCGGCCGGAATGCCGGCTAACGATGCCTTGCGGACGTCTTCGACACTGGCGCCGGTGCGCTGTGCCATCGCGTTGTCGAGCTCTTCGATACGCTCGGTGCCGATGCGGCCGGGTCCGACGACATGGACGTTGATGTTGTGCGGGGCGACTTCACGGGCCAAGCTTTTCGCTAGGCCGTTGATGCCGGCGCGCATGACATTCGAGAGAATCAGGTTCGGGATGGGTTGCCGGATCGACGACGAGGCGATTGTGAGCAATCGACCATATTGTGCTGCCTTCATGTGGGGGATGGAGGCGCGGGCAACCCACACGAGGCTCATCAGGTTTTGGTTGAAGGCGGCCAACCACTGGGCATCGTTGATTGCATCGAAGCCGCCAGCGGGGGGGCCACCGGCGTTGTGGAGGGCAATCTCGAGCCCGCCGTAGGTCTTGACACAGGTGTCGATGACCTTTTGGACGTCGGCTTCGGTGTTGACGTCGGCTGCCACACCGATCACCTGTGCGCCGGTTTCGGCCCGGATTTTGGCAGCTGCTTCATCGATGCGACCTTGGTCGCGGCTGGCGATGACCAGTTTGACGCCTTCACGGGCGAGTCCGAGCGCGCTGGCGTATCCGAGGCCGCGGCTGGCAGCAAACACCACCACTCGTTTGTCTTTCAATCCGAGGTTCATGTCAGGCTCCTTTGGTTTTCAACAGATGGGCAAAACCCAAGCGGGTGATGATATCGTGCAGGTCGGCAATCACATCGGCTGCCAACGGGCTGGATGGTGCACGCACATGGGCGTGGCTGATGGCGCCGCGCTGGGCATAGATGTATTTGCGGATGGCCATATTGATGCCCGGCTGGTTTTCGTAGCGAATCAGCGGGCAGGCGTGATAGAACGTCTGCGTGGCACCATCGATGTCGCCGGCTGCGTGTTGAGCACAGATTTTGACCAGTAATTCGGGGAATCCAAAGCCGGTCATGGTGCCGTCTGCACCGTGTTTGAGCTCCTCGAGGAGCATGTTTGCGCCCATCCCACCGAAGATAATCATGTCTGGCGCGGCAGCACGCATGCGGGTTGTTTTGGCAGGGGTTGGTTCTTCCTCGAGCTTGAGGTAATTGCACCCTGGCGCCTCACGGGCTAAGTTTGCCAAAAAGTCGACACTCATCAGCACACCGCTACTGATGGGGTGGTCTTGGACGACAATGGGAATATCGACCGCGGCAGCGATGGCGTGGTAGTGCGCACGCAGTGCGGTATCGTTGGGTTTTGCGAGTTTGGGTGGTGCGACCATTAACGCATCTGCACCGAGTTCGGCGGCGCGCTTACTAAATGCGACCGCACGATCGGTACCGACATGGCTCGTGCCGATGCAGATTTTGACACGACCGCGATTGGCGGTGATGACACCGTCGATGATGACGTCGCGCTCAGCGTCGCCGAGTTTGTCGACTTCGCCCATAACACCGAGCATGGTGATGCCTTGGACACCGAGGTTGACAAGGAAGTCGACCATGGTCGCAATGCTCGGACGGTCGATGCTCCCATCCGGCATGAAGGGAGTGGGGGCGATCGTATAGCTACTATGCAAAAACGGGTGGCGTGGCATCCAGACTCCTTTGTCTAGGTGGTGACATGGCGGAGCATGTCGGTAATCACTTTGCCCAAATCGAGGACGGGGATGGTGACTGCGCGCTCGAGGGCCGTTATCTTGTCGAGCGGATGGCCCACATAATCGACGACGAGATATTGCGCATCGCAATAATGCAGTTGTTCGCGCATCCAGACGCCTAATTCTTCGTTCGGGAGGCCAGGGTCGACAAATACGGTCGGGATGTAGCCGCGCTTCAGCCATTTTTGGTGGATGGCGCTCGCTTGTTCGCGTGAAGGGCTGAGCACCGCGATTTTGGTGACCGCACGGGACTGCAGAATGGTGTCGACCATCGCGGTGGGGCGGTATAACGGTTGTGCACCGGTAAGCCCATCAAAAGGGCCGGCGCAGAGCAACACGCTCATCAACGCACCTTGACGCTCGGCGTTGGCAACAGCCTTTTGGAGTAACGGGAATAAATACGACTCGTCGACGCGCACGAGCGTGCCATCGGCGAGTCGTGTGGTCAGAATGTATTCGCTCGATGGCTCGGGCAGGTCGGCAGGGTCCACAAAATCCAACGCACCGGATTCGATGTATTGAAAGTTGGGATTGGCCTTGACGAGGGGTTTGACCAGGTCTGGTCGTGGCGATTGACCAATCAGGATGGCACCGATTCGTGGCATTGCTACGCTCCGATAGGAGGCGGCTCACGTTGATGCAACGTGAGCCGCGGGGGTTTGTTAGCCTTCGAGCGTCGAAATGTCGCCCAGATCCTGACCGAGTGCCTGTGCTTTGAGGACGCGGCGCATGATTTTGCCGGAGCGCGTCTTGGGGAGGGCTGCCATAAAGCTGACTGCTTCTGGCTTGGTAATCGGTCCGAGTTCCTTGGCGACGTGTGTGCGCAATTCTTCGGCGAGTTTCTCGCTGCTGTCTATGCCCGCACGCAGGATGACAAAGCAGTGGATGCCGGTGCCCTTGATTTCGTGCGGCAAACCGATAGCGGCTGCTTCGGCGACGGCGGGGTGCGAGACCAGGGCGCTCTCTATTTCGGCAGTGCCCAAGCGATAGCCCGAGACTTTGATGACGTCGTCGATACGCCCGATGACCCAGAAGTAGCCGTCTTTGTCGCGGCGGGCCGAGTCGCCGGCGGTGTACATGCCGACCGGTTCGGTGTTCCAATACGAATTGGCATAGCGCTCGGGGTCGTGCAAGATCGTGCGCATGATGGATGGCCACGGGCGCTTGGCGACCAGTAGGCCATCTTCGTTGTCTGGGGTGCGGTTGCCGTGCTCGTCGACAACGTCCATCTCGATACCCAAGAAGGCCTTGGTGCCCGAGCCGGGTTTGAGCGGTGTGGTGGGGTTGGGGGTAATCATGAAGCCGCCGGTCTCGGTCTGCCACCAGGTGTCCATGATGGGGCAATTGCCGCCACCGATGATGTCGTGGTACCAACGCCACGCTTCGGGGTTGATGGGCTCACCGACCGAGCCCAGCAAACGCAGGCTCGACAAATCGTGGCGTTTTGGCCATGCATCGCCGAAGCGCATCAGACCTCGAATGGCGGTTGGTGCGGTATACAAAATACTGATTTTGTAGCGTTCGACAATCGACCACCAACGGTTGGGGTATGGGTAGTTGGGGGCACCTTCGTACATGAAGGATGTCGCGCCTTCGATGAGTGGGGCGTAGACGATGTAGGAGTGGCCGGTAATCCAACCCGGGTCGGCGGCGCACCAGTAGATGTCGTGGTCTTTGATATCAAAGGTGAAGTGGAACGTCGTGGCAATGCCCACCGAGTAGCCGCCGTGGGTATGCAGGACGCCCTTTGGCTTGCCGGTCGAGCCGGAGGTGTACAGGATGAAGAGCGGGTGCTCGGCATCGACGACCTCGGTCTCGCAGCGTTCGCTGGCGATGGGGAGAGCCATCAAATCATGCCACCAATAATCGCGGCCGACATGCATATCGACGGCGTGGCCGGTGCGTTTGAGCACAATGGCGGTCTGGATGGTCGGCGATGAAGACATCGCTTCGTCAGCGATTTTCTTGAGCTCGACGACTTTATTGCGCATATAGCCGCCGTCTGCGGTAATAAGCACTTTGGAGTGTGCATCGGCGATGCGGTCACGCAGCGCCTCGTGTGAAAAACCGCCATAAATGACCGAGTGGGCGGCGCCGATTTTGGCACAGGCCAACATGGCAAACGGTAACTCGGGCACACGAGGCAGGTATATCGAGACGATATCGCCTTTTTGGACGCCCATGGCTTTGAGTACGTTGGCCAATTTGCTGACTTCGCGGTTGACGTCTGCGAACGAGAAGTTGCGCACCGTGCCGTCTTCACCTTCCCAGATGAAAGCCAGTTTATTGCGGCGCCAGGTGTTCATGTGGCGGTCGATGGCATTGTGGACGATATTGGTTTTGCCGTCCGTGAACCACGAGAAAAAGGGTTTCTTGGAGTCGTCGAGGATTTTTGTGTATGGGGTGTGCCATTCGAGGCGTTGGGCCATGTCATTCCAAAAGGTATCGGACTGGTCGAGGCTCCAGCGGTGCAAGTCATCCCAATTCGAGAAACCCTTGTTCCGCATGTATGCGGTAATATTGGCCTGCTCGACGATCGCTTCGGTGGGGTAGTAGACCTCTTGGGTCTGTTGCCGTGTGTCATCGGTCATCTGCAACCTCCCTGTTACATATGATTGTGGAAGTGGGTTTATCCTATTATAGAGGATTTGGCTCTTGATTCCTCTACATTACAGGCAATCGCTATGCATACGATTACTGACGCACTCGCTACGCAGCTCCCCGGATTCCTTGGTGCAGAGCTGGTCGGCATCTATGTCTATGGGTCACTGGTGTGGGGCGATTTTGATGCTGATATCAGCGATATCGATACGCTGGTTGTGTTGACGCGCGACGTCGATGACGGATTGTTTGCAGTGCTCAACGCGTTTCACCAGGAGCTCGAGGCAGCGTTCCCCGAATGGCAGGGGCGGATCGAGATTGCGTACATCGCCCAAGCGGCGCTCCAGACATTCCGGGTGCAGCGCAGCCCGATCGCCGTCATCAGCCCGGGTGAGCCGTTCAACATCAAAGACGCTGGGCTCGACTGGCTCATCAACTGGTACACCATCCGTACCCAGGGTGTGGTGGTGTACGGGCCGCAGGTGACCGACATAATCCCGGTCATCACAGCGGGCGAATTCCGCACTGCGGTGGGCAATCAGATATCCGAGTGGGTTGAATGGGTGCACGAAGCCGGTGATCAGAGCCCATCACACGCCTATGTGATCTTGACGATGTGCAGGGCGCTCTACAGCGTGGCCACAGGCCATCAAACGTCGAAGATCCAAGCAGCTGCATGGGCAAACATCCATCACCCCAGCCAAGCGGTACGCATCGAAAAGGCGTTACGCTGGCGCCGCGACTGGCGCGCGGCCGACCCGGCTCAGGCAGCCGAATCGTACGCCGACGCGGTCGCGATGGTGGAGTATGCGTCGCGCGCACGATGAAACAGAGCCCCACGGCATGCCGTGGGGCTCTGTTTGGCAGGCAGCTAGCGCAGGTCGAAGCGATCTGCGTTCATGACTTTGTTCCATGCTGCGATGAAGTCGCGCACGAACTTGTCGTTATTGTCGTCCTGGGCATAGACTTCTGCGATGGCACGCAACTCAGAGTTCGATCCGAAGACGAGGTCAATGCGGGTAGCGGTACGCACGGTGGCACCGGTCTTGCGGTTTTTTGCGACGTACGAGTTGTAACCGGTTTTGGCCCACTTGACGTCCATGCTGAGCAAGGTTTTGAACCACTCGTTGTTGAGTTTGCCGGTGGTGCTCCAGACGCCTTCGCCAGTACGGCTGATACCCAAGGCGCGCATACCGCCGATAAGGACGGTGAGTTCGACAGGGGTCAAACCAAGGAGTTGGGCTTTGTCGAGCATCATCTCTTCGGGGCTGACGGCGAATTCCTTCTCACAGTAGTTGCGGAAGGCATCGGCACGGAGTTCGAGGTAGGCGAAGCTGTCTGCATCGGTATCTGCCTGTGTGGCATCGCCGCGACCACCCGTAAATGGTACCTTCGCACCACAGCTTGCTTCGATGGCGACGGCGCCTGCCAACACGATCACATCGGCGACAGACATACCGGAGTCGGCAGCGATTTTCTCGTAGATGGGGAGGATTTTGTCGAGCAACGCCGGGTTGTTGACGGCCCAGTTGCGCTGTGGACTGAGGCGGATGCGTGCGCCGTTGGCACCACCGCGGTTATCGGAGCCGCGGAATGATGCTGCACTGGCCCAAGCGACTTCGACCATATTGGCTACTGACACACCACTTGCTTTGAGGGCTGCGGTGGCCTTGCTGATCTGATCGGCACTCGGTGCTTTGGCGGCTGGGATAGGATCTTGCCAGGTGTAGCTTGCGTCTTTGTAGTCACCAGCAGCATAGTTGCTCTTGGGGCCCATGTCGCGGTGGAGCAGTTTGAACCAGGCGCGGGCGAATGCTTCACCAAATGCGACCGGATCTTTGACGAAACGCTCGCCGATGGCACGGTAGATTGGGTCGAATTTGAGCGCCATGTCTGCGGTCGTCATCATCGGCATGACTTTTTTGCCGCTGCCATCTACCTCAGGGGCTTTATCCCCTTCGGCAATGTCAATCGGATGCCAAATATGTGCACCAGCTGGGCTTTTGGTGAGCTTCCACTCGTAGTTGTAGAGCAAACCGAGGTAGCCCATATCCCACTGGGTCGGATTGCTGGTCCACGGACCTTCGATACCACTCGTGATGGTGTCGACGCCGACGCCGCTTTTGTGTGTGCTCAACCAGCCAAAGCCTTGCGCTTCGATGCCTTCGCCTTCGGGCTCGGGACCGACGTTGCTGGCTGGTCCATTGCCGTGTGCTTTGCCGAAGGTGTGACCACCAGCGACCAGTGCGAAGGTCTCTTCGTCATTCATGGCCATGCGCTTGAACGTCTCGCGCACATCTTGGGCGGACAACAAGGGGTCAGGATTGCCGTTTGGACCTTCGGGATTGACATAAATCAAACCCATTTGCACGGCTGCGAGTGGGTTTTCGAGGTCTTGGCGGGTATCACCATAGCGTTTGTCGCCCAGCCAGGTATCTTCGGAACCCCAGTAGATGTCTTTCTCGGGATGCCAGATGTCGGCACGACCGAGGGCAGTACCGTGGTTAGGGCCACCCATATCAGCGATGGCGACGTTGCCGGCGATGACCAGTAGGTCAGCCCACGACAACTTGTTGCCGTATTTTTGCTTGATAGGCCAGAGCAAGCGGCGGGCTTTGTCGAGGTTGCCGTTATCGGGCCAGCTGTTCAACGGCGCAAAGCGCTGTGCTCCGGTGCTGGCGCCACCGCGACCATCGCCAACGCGATAGGTGCCGGCTGCATGCCAGGTCATGCGGATGAAGAACGGGCCATAATGGCCATAGTCTGCGGGCCACCAGTCCTGACTGTCACGCAACACGGTTTGGATGTCTGCTTTAACAGCGGCGAAATCCAGCGTTTTGACCGCTTGACGGTAATCGAAATCACCAAGTGGGTTCGATTTGGTGTCGTGTTGGCGCAAGATATCGAGGTTCAGTGCTTTTGGCCACCAATCGGTGTTTTGGGTGCCGGTGGTCTGTGTGGTGACTGCGCCGTGGTACGGGCATTTTCCGGATGTGTCGGACATACAAGCTCCTATGCGGTTGACATACATACTGGCTGGGTTGCGGGATCGGCGCTGCGATGGGGGAAAACGCAAGAGAACCATGTCCGCCCGCGCTTGGTTCCTTAATTATACCTAGATTGCTCTTGACGCACGGATGAATATTTGTTGAGTGCTCGGTTTGATCCTCAGCCGTAGGCAGTGGTTTACCCGAATGGCGGCGATACAGATGCTTCGGGCACGACGGTTTTTTACGAAATCGATCGCTGGTCGAGGAGATCAATGAGGCATAGATCGTCTCGTCGATGAGGGAATCTTCTTCTCGCCTGTGCTACGAGGTGCTCGTGTACCTTCGAATCAAACCGCAGGTGCGAACACCTCCTTAGGGGTGGATACAAAGCGAATTTCGGTGAGCATGGTAATTAAGTCATAAATGGTGCTATTTTTGTCCGGTAGTTCGATCGAGTCTAATACCCATGCCGGAATTTTTGCACGTTTCGTGTTGACCAAACGTTCGATAAAGCCCATTCTGAGCATGCCATAATCTGCATGGAGTTTTCCACACAGCATGCTAATAGCCTGAGCACTGTGGAAGGCTTGCCGGCGAAACTGGATGAGACTGTAAATATCTGCGACAAAGAGTAATTCCGTTACATTCCCGACACACTTCAGGACATTGAACGACTGCCTGATATGGAGCACAGCGTCGTCAAGATTGTGCATAAGTGCTTCAGTTGCAGCCAGGCGCATTTCGAGACTCGCCACATAATACGGCACGTCGAATGGTTTGAGTTCGTTTGAAAGGTTGAGCAAAATCGCCTTGGCGATATCGTAGCTCCCCTCCATCATGTGGATCAGGCTGTTCTGAAATTCAAGCGAAATGCCATCAGCCGTCAGCACACGGCGCTTTCCCAGGAGGTCGCGACGTGTGCATATTTGGCGTGCCTGTGCGATATCATCACGACCGCAATACCAATACGACAGTGGGATGCGTGCATAATTCTGCCATGTAGTGGTGTCGTTCGTCTCGAGGTGGGTCCATGCCGCCAAAACTTGTGAGTCCAGGCTGGCGATTGCAGTGGAATTTTGTGTGCTCAGAAAAGCTGAAAGCTGGACAAAGAGACTGCGAGCCATCATCGTCGCATGGTTCTGGGGTGACAGCAGTGCCCTGACCATCTCTTGGAGTTCAAGCGCACGCGCGTATTGTGCGCGGGTGTTGTAGATTCGCCCCGCGATGACACAAAGCTCTGCGATAGCGGGGTGTGCAGCACTGTGTTGCAGAAGTATTTGTTCAATAATCAAAATGATTTCGGACGAAACGTCATGGTACAGCCATACTTGCAATCCGGCACTAATGAGTTTCGCGACTTCAAATACCGCACTAGGATCATGAAAAATATTATCTGACAGCAGTTCAATGATTGCTTTGATGTCATGTTGGCTCAGTGCAGCTATCACTGCTACTTCTGCAGATTCGAAGCATCGGCTCATGAGGTCAAGATGTTCGGCACGTTCTGCAGCGAGATGCAACGGAGTGAACATTTGTTGGTAGGTATGTACGGTCGCTGTATGCAGGCGGTATGTTGTTTGCGTTTCTGATAACTGCAGTTCAATCAGATTACTCTCACGCAGTATCGCGATGACCTCGCTAAGGTTTACCCCGGGCGTAAAACGTTCGCTAAGGGTGCTCAGGAATGAATCCGAAACAGGCTGTCGAAAGCGCGACAAAACAGACAATACCTTCATTTGATGGTAGTTTAGTTTGGCCAGTGCGTCACGTGCATCACATTGCGGTGTTTGAGCGATCTGCTTGCGTTGTTGGAGCGCTAAGCGCATGATTTCCCGCGGGATTCCATTGCCACGTTTGCAGATTTCGTGCAATGCGAGGATCTCGCTGTTGGCATACGGGACACCATGACTACTCAGTGTTTGAACAAACAGCATCATTGCGGGGGAATCTGTCGTTGTGTCGCGCAACGGTGTGAGTGACGTCACCGTCGACGGTCCGATCTGTGCGACGAGGCGCTCTAGTGTCGATTCGCATTCGGGGGTGGTAACAATAAACCGCATGCGAGGGAATAGCTGTGCCACCCGACGGAGTACCGTACAGTCGGCATCGGCGCAGTGCACGTTGTCTATAAAGACATACGTGGCGCGCAGGGTGGGCAAAACACTCTGTAAGCGTAATTCGATTGGTTCGTCATGGAGCGGCCGGATATTTGAGGCATGGGCAATTGCGACAATCAGATCATGTACTGAAGCGATAGGTTTATCGAGGTGCAGTGCAGGCATTTTTGTGCCGCTGAGCATCTCGATTTCGAGTAGGAGCGATTGCGCAAACGCCGTTTTTCCGACGCCTGCAGGTCCAGTCACGAATATGTGGTGCTGTTTGTCATATGCCTGTAACGCGCGCTTGAAGTCTTGGTCGCGGTGCACCATGAAATGACGATTGAGGAAGGGTTTTGTAGTCGGAAGCAACCCAAACCATGCTTCTTGCCATTCTTGCGTACGGAAGTAGACGGATAACTGATCATAAAAACGTAACGGCAAGCGTGCTGCATCGGCAAAATCTATCAATTCGCTCGCGCTCAATACCGTCGGATGAAAATTGAAAGAGACCGATACCAATACGAGAAAAACCGTCGGGGTGGCAATCACCACACGGTATGGTCGAGAAGTAAACAAATCTTCAAAGCGCGCCCGGGTCATGGGTACCCCGTGCGCATTTATTGCTTCGACAATATCGTCCACAAGAATTTTGTGACGCCGTAATCGCAACAAGATATTTCTGCTGTGCATGATGATGCGCGGTTTGTCGAACAAGCGCTCTTGCCGGTCTTCTTCGTGGAGCACATGACTTATCATTCTTCTGCTCTCTTGTCCCGATGTACACAGTTGCTTCGAACAGAACACATTGATGCCCAAGTATACGAAAGCGCTCTATACATTTTCTATACAAAAACGATTTTCGTTTACCTTGTTCGCTGATACTCTATTGCACTCTATAGGCATATTTTTTGTAATATTTACCGATTTGCCTTTCGTGTGTGTATAACGTTTTTGTAAAAAATTCATGAACCAAGGTGAGAATAGTTGTGTGTGTCCCATTCTAGTGCGCAATACAACGAATATCCGGCTATTCACAGGCACCATGCGTAAGGATTTTTACTCGTGCGTGTGCAGCTCCTGTGTAAAAAAACAATGACATCTGTCCCGCCGCAATGACGCCTGACAAACAGTACCACGACGCAGCATATGACAAAAAGATTACAGGGGAGAAGTGTACATGTGCACCTGATACCCATAATCCAATAAAAGGGCTCGGTATTGTGAGAAAAACTGCGTCCAGACTTATTGCAGATGTGCTGGCAACGCCGTGCTCTTCAGCAATCAGTGGATCTCTGTGTCGTAACAAATCCGGAATTTTCTCACGGAAAACAGGAATCAGTGAAGACATGCGACACGGTACAAAGTCACAGATTTTTCGAAAGACGAGGTGCTAGTGTTGGGTATGGTGCGTTTTTTGCACAGGTAGGGGGTTTCTATGGAACGTCGGCTCAAGAATATCGCAAAAATATGTGCCGCGATCGGGCTCGTGTTGGTGGTAAGCCAAGCCTTCCCCATCACTGATACGGTTGTTGCTGCAACGCGCACCGCAACCCGGACGGCGACACGCGCAGCCAACACCAAAGCGGCATCGACAGCAACCAAAAAAACGACCGCCGTGCCAAACCGCACGGTGACGATTTTTGCTGCGGCCGTTGGAACATCGACACGGGTCGGTTCAAACACGGCTACTCCGACAAGAACCAGAACGAGTGCGATCACGGCCACGCCTACGAGCACGCTTACTGCAACGGCTACCGCGACCGAGACGAGCTCGGCGACGGCAACCGCAACTGCAACATCGAGCCCGACCGAAACGCCGTCACCGACGGCGACGGCAACCCCTACCGCGACTGCGACCGAAACGGCCACGCAAACCGAAACGCAGACACCTTCGGCCACGACCACACCGACCGAGATTCCACCGGTCTGCTTCACTGGCACCGGCACAGGTGACGTCGTGTATGTCAATGCCGATTGGGCTTCGGTACCTGTTGGTACCGATCCGAATGGCCGAGGATGTGGCGGTGTCATCGGCAGTGATACCTTCGCAAAAGTACAAGATGCTATCAATGCAGTAAACGCAGGTGGTACGGTACTTGTGATGGAAGGGACATATGCAGAAAACCTCGTCATTACAAAAGCATTGACGTTGCGTGGACCAAACTACGGCGTCAGTCCAAACGGCAATGCACGCCAACCCGAAGCACGGATTGTCCCTGCAACGGGAGCAGTTACCACTGCCCTCTATAGCCGGGTAATAGCAGTATCTGCGTCGGATGTGACAATAGACGGATTCCTCATTGATGGCGACAACACGAGCCTGACGTCGGGAATTTTGGGCACGAATTCTGCTGATATCGACGCCCGTGTTGGTATCGAAAATTCAGCAGGAGTCAACAACCTCCACATCAAAAACAACATCGTCCAAAACCTGTTATTCACTGCGGTGCGTTTTCAGAGCACGAGTGGATTGAGTGTCGCAGTGAGTTCAGGGCATCTGTTGGAAGCAAATTTGCTCCGGGATGTCGGCACCTACCAAACTGCCGGCGGTTTTGAAAAAAACGGTAGCGGCGTCATTATTCAAAATAGTCACTACGTCCTGGTACGGTCAAACGTCATCGAAAACGTCCGTATCGGTATCCAGACGAATAACATCCGACTTGCCAGCGCTACCACTGACGATTATGGCATCCGCGAAAACCTGATTGGGGCGCGTGCTATCGGTGTTTCGGTGAACTCACAGCTTACGAGCCCCTGGAAGATCGAAAACAATACCATTCAAGCGGTCAACCACATCAGCGAATTGGGCTTGGGGACGATTTGGCGCGGAATCCAGGTGCTCAATACCACTGCTGGTATTGGCAGTACGGTTTTGACGGCGAATATCATTCGTGGCGAGACACTCGACTTCATTTCCTCCGAAGGAATTTCGGTGTGGAATGTTCCGCAGACGGCCCGTGTCGATGTTATTGGCGGGCAAATCTCGGGCACCAGTATTGGCGTTCATGTCAACAATTACAACGGGAACAATTTCAATGCAACTCGAGGCGCACATGCGATGCTGCATGGGGTGACGATCGATGCGCGATCCGTGGGGATAAAAGTCTTCGATAGTCCACGCAGTACGCATGCACCAGTGAACGTCACGCTCGAGGACGGGGTACTCATCCGGAATGGCACGCAGGGCTTGAGTATTGTGAATGCCAGTGCGTCGGTCGCCGAAATCCAGAATATTACCTTTACCGGCCAACTCGCCAGCTACATCGAGCTTATTGGTAATGCGACCGACCTCGATGCAACACATGCGACATTCGATGGCGTCAATGCTTCGAACGCCCCTACTACTGCATTGTTCGCGATCGAAGATAAGCTCTTGCATAAGCAAGATACCGTCGATCTCGGGTTGATACGTATCAAAGCGGGCGCGTTGTACACGACGGTGAGCGGCTCGATTCAACGATCGATTGATAATGCAACCGCTGGCGATATCATCTATGTGCAAGATGGGCAGTATGCCACGCTCCTGAACATACACAAATCCGTGGTGCTTGCAGGACCGAATGCAGGGAGAGAAGGTGCCGATGGTGCTCGCGATCCCGAAGCACGCATCGTGCCTCCGCTCGGTATGGTACCCACCGGTGCTGGCCTCGATAGTGGGAATGCCCTCGTGACCGTTTCGGCTCCGGGAGTGGTCATCGATGGCATGCACATCAGTGGCTTCAACAGCGCATCCGGTGATTCTTCGTATAGTGCGAATGCAGCGAACCTTCAGGTAGATACGGGTATCTCTGTCGTTGCGCCACAAGTAACCATTCAAAACAGTGTCGTACAGAATACCCTGCAATACGGCATTGTGTTGTCAGCAAGCGCTGCGACTTCGATGTATGGCACGGTTGTCAATAACGTCGTGGAAAATGCCGCATGGTACTCGGGCATTAGCGCACGGAACAACTACTATGGAAATATCAGCAACAACACCATCCGCGATAGCTGGCGTGGTATAGAAACATTCAACCACACATTGCCCGCTCCTGTTGGCAGTGAGATCGAAGTTACCAACAACACGATAACCCTGCATACCGTGAGCGTTGGTGGTGATGCAACGTATACCAATGTCAATGGAATCTTGCACCACCAGCAGATGAGCGGAGCAAGTCAATGGTCATTCAATGGAAACACCATTATCAATAGCGACTCAGTGACTGCGTCTGCAGGCAGTATCGGGATTGAACTGGCCGATGTAGCGATGGCTACCTCACTGAGCGAAAACAGCATCACCGGATTTGCGGTGGGCTATCAAACATGGAACATCACCTCCGGCGATGTGGGCATATCAGGGGGCTCAGTATCGGGAGCTGGTGTAGGGTTGGTTGCCACAAACTACGATGCAAGTTGGGGCAACGCAGAAAACAGCTTCGTGACTGTTTCGGATGTTGCCGTGGGTGCAACCACCATAGGAGTGCAACTCGTCGACCATCCTTCCAATACCAACGGGGCAACCTCGAAGGTCACGCTGGCTGATGGGACGAGCATTGCTGGTGGTGATACGGGTCTGTGGTTGGACGGTAACGATGTCATCTTGGATGCCCAATCAGGTACCGAACTATCGGGTCAGTCTGGTGCATATATCGTTCTCCGCGGTCACTCGGGCAATGTAGATGCCACACGAATAACGTTTTCTGGTGTCGCTGGGGATTCAGCGACGTTGGCACAACAGTTCGTTATCGAGGATAAGTTGACACATGCGCCGGACCAACTCGGTGTTGGTCTCGTACGCGTCAAACAATCCCAGGTTTTTGTGACAGCCAGCGGTTCGATTCAGCGCGGTATCAGTGCCGCGAGCGTCGGCGATGTTGTCCATGTAGGTGCGGGGACGTATCCCGAGACAATTACTGTTTCCAAGGCGGTAGAGTTGCGCGGACCGAACTACGGTATCAACCCGAACACGGGGACGCGCGTGACTGAGGCAGTCATTGTTCCCGCTACAACCAACACTGATTCTGCTTCAATCGGCTCGAATATGGTGACCATTGCCGCCTCAGGTGTGGTCATCGATGGCTTGAAGATTGACGGTGACAACCCGAGCTTGGCAGAGAGTATGGTCGGGTTTGTGGGTAGCGAACATATGTCAATGGATGCAGCTCGCGGTGTCTATGTGTCGAGCAACGGCTTGAACAACATCCGGGTGGCAAACAACGTGGTTCAGAACGTGTCATCGGCCGGTATCCGCTTCCAGCAGGCAACAAACTACTTCGCATCGAACGGGTCCTCTGTCTATTCAAGTAGCAATGTGATCGATGGGAACCGGGTACAGAACATTGGCTCGCTCGGTATCGATGTACGCAACAGCATGTATACGGCGATTACCAACAACGTGGTGAACAACGCGCGGTACGGTATATACGTAAACTCCTTCCGCATCAGCAATCAAGCGGGTAGCGAGTACCAGGAGATCGCTGGGAACACGATTACGGCTCGGCAGATGGGTATCTGGATGAACCTGTACGCCGCAGAGCCATTCACGATTCGCAACAACAGCATTAGCGCAGTGAACACGGGAGAGTTTACAAAGTGGTACGGCGTGATGTTGTCTACCATATCAACGCCACAGAACATGGTGAACCAGGCTGCGTTGCCACTGGTGCTCACGCCAGAGCGCTGGTCGTTGAGCAATAACAACATTATTGGAAGCGGGGCGGCGAGTAGCACCACGGGCTACGGGTACTGGCTGTGGAGTGTCGACAATAACCAGACATCCAACGGAACGGCGAACGTAGGTGCCATCAGTGGCGGCACGGTGAGTAATGTGGATGTTGGTCTGTTCATGCACAACGTGGACACGGATGCTGCGACCAATTACGGCATCGCTCGTACCGGCGCGCACGCAAGCATCGCCAATGTGACGATGAATGTGAATACAGACGGCACGGGTATCCAGATCAAAGACAGTCCGAACTGGGCCACCGCAAACATCGCACCTTTGGTGGCGAAGCGCAACGTGAAATTGATTGTCGGGAGTGGAGTAACGGTCAACGGCGGTGCCAATGGCTTGGTACTCGAAGAGGCGTTCGCCTCAGTGGATACGGCAAGCGGTATGGCCTTCAATGGGCAGAGCGGTACCTACGTCAAACTGGTCAACAATACGGGAGCCATTGACGCAACCGCAGCACGCTTCGATGGGGTAACCGGGACAACCGGAACCGTCGCGCAAAACTTAAACATCGAAGATAAGATCTCCCACAAGAGTGATAATGCAGCACTCGGCTTGGTCCGCATCACAGCGGGAAATATCTATGTGACCACCCAATCGGGATCGATTCAACGTGGCGTCGATATCGCAGCCGTTGGTGATGCGGTCACGGTGGGTGCGGGTACATATCAAGAAAATGTGGTCATTAACAAGCAAATCAAACTCGTCGGTGCGGGGTCGAGTAGTGGGGGCACGGGTATTAGCGCGGCTGACACGAGCCTCCCGGTCATTTCGATTATCGGAAGCGGAGTTGATGCGACGAACCAACTGGTAGTGCGTGGGTTCCGTTCGGTAGGGAACAACCCGAGCGGCGGGTCAGACGCAATTGTGATCCAGCCAACCAGCAGTGCCAGCTACATCACGGTAGACGATGTCAATATCAGCAGTCACGGTGTTGCCGTGCACTACCGCAGTGGGACGCTGCGAGGTATGACCGTGAAGAACTCCACCTTGAGTGGTAACGGGAATGGTCTGCGGGTTGCGTCTGCAGTAAGTGGCTTGGATGGATTGACGGTAGATGATGTCACTATGGACAACAGTTTGTCGAGTGCACTCAACATCAATCCGTCGGGTCCATCAAATCCCAACTTGACCAACTTCACCATTACCAACAGTCGCTTCACCAATAACAGCACAGCAGGCGTAGCCAACCAGCATGATCTGTCGTTCTACGCATTCCGAGGGAACGCCACATTGCGGAACGTCCAGCTCACCGCGGGGAATGGCAGCCGCGCGAATGCCTATGCACACGGCATTGTCTTTACGAATGCACCAAACGAAAGCGTCCCCGCAGGCAACATCGTGCTCGACAACGTCACGGTCGCTGGTCATGTGGGCAAGAGCGCATTGACATTCCAGTACTACAGCGATGTAACTGGCATCCAATTATCGGATGTGGATTTGCGTACGGTGGTGGCACCGTGGGGCGACTTGACGGTGTATACATCCGCTGGCACGACCTTGGCACTCAACGATACCAAGCTCAAGTCTGCAGCGACGTGGTCTGCCGGCGGAATTGATGCAACCACTGCGCAGTTTGTGACGATGGCTGGTACGGCGCTCAATCGCTCTTTGCAAGCTGACCTCTTCACCATGGCTGACCAAGTCGGTGATGCGGTTGATATGGCTGGTATCGGCCTCGTGCGCTTGGTGCCGAACACCGTCTATGTAACGACCTTGTCGGGTTCGATACAACGTGGTGTCAACGCTGCAAACGTAGGCGACACGATTACTGTTGCACCCGGTGCATACCAAGAGAATGTGGTCATTGATAAGCAGGTTATCCTGGCAGGGTCGGGAAGTGGTTCTACCATCACTGCGACCGACACAAACCTCCCCGTTATCTCGGTTACTGGGAGTGGCGTAGATGCATCGATGCCACTGTCCATTTCGGGTTTCAAAATCACCGGTGCGTCAAACAGCGGTGGATCAGACGGCATCGCAGTACAGCCGACCAATCCTGCATCGCACATCGTTATTGCCGATGTTTCACTGACCAATCTCGGCCAAGCAATTCACTATCGAAGTGGGACGTTGACCGACATGACGGTGCGCAACGTAATCCTCGAAGAGAATAACTTCGGTCTGCGTGTAGCATCTGCAGTGAGTGGCTTGAACGGTTTGAATATCGATACCGCAACGATGAACAACAACACATCGAGCGCCATAACGATAAATCCGTCAGGTCCGTCTAATCCAAATGTGACCAACATCACCATTACCAACAGTCGTTTTGCCAATAACAGCACCGCTGGGGTTGCCAACCAACACGACCTCTCGTTCTATGCCTTCCGCGGGAACGCAACGTTGCGTAATGTCCAGGTCACCGCCGGTAACGGCAGCCGTGCAAATGGGAGCAGTCACGGAATTGTCTTCACGAACACACCAAACGAGAGTGTCCCTGCGGGGAACATCGTGCTCGACAATGTCACGGTTGCCGGTCATGTCGGCAAGAGTGCATTGACGTTCCAGTACTACAGTGACGTTTCAGGGATTCAAATGACGGGCGTTGATCTGGGCGCGGTCGTCGCACCGTGGGGTGATCTCACGGTTTATACGTCTGCAGGCACGACACTTGCAATTAACGACACCAAACTCGAGTCAGTCGTGACCTGGGCTGCAGGTGGCGTTGATGCAACCAGTGCACAATTTGTCACGAGTGCAGGTACACCGCTCAATCGGTCGGTACGCGCAGATCTCTTTACCATGGCCAACCAAATCGGTGATGCAGTTGATGTGGTAGGGCTAGGAATGGTGCGTCTCGTACCCAACAATCTTTTTGTGACCACACTCTCCGGATCGATTCAACGCGCTGTCGACCTTGCAACGACGGGTGAAGTCGTCAATGTCGGGCCAGGGATATACAACGAGAATGTCGTTCTCGCGAAGCATATTGAGCTCGCCGGTGCAGGCTCAGGTACTGACGGAACAATTATTAATGCACTCAACACTTCCTTGCCGGTCATTACCATCACGGGGAGTGGGAGCGAAGCAAATAATCCGTTGGTCGTACGCGGAATTCGTTCTGTCGGTGCATCACCTACGGGTGGTTCGGACGCCATAGCAATCAAACCAACGACCACTGCACGCTATATCACGATCTCTGATGTGCATATCAGTAGTCACGGAGTGGCTGTCCACTATCGAACGGGTACGTTGCTCGGGATGACCGTGCAGAACTCCACCTTGAACGGCAACGGTAATGGTGTGCGGGTAGCATCCGCAGTGGTTGGCATGGATGGTTTGACGGTGAGTGGTTCAACAATGGACAACAATGTGTCGATTGCCCTGAGCATTAACCCGTCTGGACCTTCCAACCCCAATCTGACGAACATCACCGTGGCCGATACCACATTCAGTAACAACAGTACAGCAGGCATTCAAAACCAACATGATCTGTCGTTCTACGGCTTCCGTGGGAACGCTACGTTGCGCAATGTGACGGTGACCGCAGGCAATGGCAGCAGGGCAAACGCAAACAGCAATGCAGTCTTGTTCACGAATGCACCAGGCACATACGCTCCGCTGGGGAATGTGATTTTGGACAATCTGACTGTCCGCGGATTTGTCGGCAAATCAGCGCTAAGTTTCCAAGCCTACACCGACGTCTCTGGCGTGAGCATGCAAGGCGTGGATTTGAGTGCAACCGTTGCTCCATGGGGTGATTTGGTCGTCGAAGCCATGGGCGGTCGTCCATTAGCCGTCAACGACACAAAACTGAAGTCTATCGTGTTGTGGGGTACAGGAAGTGTCGATGCAACCAGCGCACGCTTTATCAAAATCGATGGCACTGCACTCAATCGCAATATTCCGGCAGATAACTTCTCCATTGCCGATCAAGTCGTAGATGCAATTGACTTTACCGGGCTTGGTTTGGTACGGACGTCAGCATCGTCCCTGTATGTGACGACACGCAGCTTCTTTGCTCCGGCAACACTCAACGGAGCACTCGAGCGCGCGCTGACACAAGCGTCAGCCAACGACACTATTGTGGTAGAAAATGGCGTACCGGTGGTCTTGACTGCGCCGATTACCAAGGATGTCACATTCAGCGGTACATTTGTCCTGAAAGCGGCGAACCTGCCATCCGATGCGACGCAGTCCGTCGCAGTGGTCAAGAGCTTCGTAGACCGCGCAGGATCGAGTTCGGTCAGCCTCGCAGCTGTCGTCGTGACGAACAACGGTACCGTCACCGGTTACTTTGATGCCATCCAGCCGGCTATTTCGAGTGCGACGACGCTGGCATCGTCGGTACTCACCGTCGCACCCGGCACGTACGCCGAAGCGCTGACGATTAACAAACCGCTTACCCTGCGAGGACCGAATGCCGGCCTCAACGGAACGACAACCCGCGGTCCCGAAGCAATCATCGTGCCGGCAACTGCAGATGCAGACAACAACGTGCTCGTGACATTGGCTGCAAGCAATATCACCATCGACGGCTTTACGCTTGACGGTGACAATCCAACGTTGCCGAGCAACGGACTGGGATACAACGGGGCAGACCAACACGCATCCGAGGGTATTTCGAGCAGTTCAGATGCTGTCAGCGGGACCATAATTGCAAACAACATCATGACCAACCTGGCATTTTCGGGTGTCAACCTGTATGGTGTCAGTGGTAATGTCGCCAAAACCGGCCATGTCGTGCGTGACAATCTCATCAAAGATTTGGGTCACTACTCGGCGAGCGCATCGAGTTCTGCAAACTGGGGTATCGGTGTGTTGCTGTATAACAGTAATTACACGGCTGTGCGCGACAACACACTACAGAACGTCCGAATTGGTATCCAGACTGGCAATTACCAGACTGCAAATACCGGTGATGCTGCACACCAGGTCATCAGCGGGAACAGCATCACAGCCCGGAGCAAGGGTATCTTCTACAATTTGCACAACTACTCGCCATGGACAGTGCGTGACAACAACATATCGGGTGTGACCAGTAGCGATGAAGCAGCAATACCGAGCGCGACGAACTCGGCACGGGGCTACTGGACCGGCATATTGGTTGCCAGCCAAGGCGCAAGCGCACCGTCGACGTTGAGCAACAACGCAATCGATGGCAGTGCAATTATCGGGATGCCAACAGCCGGTATCACCGTCTGGAATGTCAAGTCAACGGCAGCGGCTCAGATTAGTGGTGGGAGCATCACAGGGGTCCAAACAGGTATCGGATTAAACAACTACGAAGGCTATCGCAATGACGCAACCTACGGTGCGCATGCCTCGGTAAGCAATGTGCCCATCGCCGCCACGCAGATCGGCATTGATGTCCGTGACAGTGCTTCCAGTACCGCTCATGCAGCAGTCGCGCTCTCGGTAGGCTCCGGCGTCGACCTGACGGGCGGTACCGACGGTATTGTGCTGACGAATGCCGCTGCCACTGTTTCGAACCTCAACACAACTGTCATGAGTGGCCAGAGTGGCAGCTATGTCAAACTGGTGAACAATACCGGAACCGTCGATGCGACTGCCGTCAGCTTCGAAGGGGTTACCGGGGCTACTGGTACGGTCACTCAGAACTTAGCAATCGAAGATAAGATTACGCACAAGAGTGATAATGTGGCGCTCGGTTTGGTCCGTGTCAACGCCGGTAACATTTATGTCACAACCCAGTCCGGTTCCATCCAACGCGGCATCGACATCGCTGCCGCAGGTGATGTAGTCACGGTGGGTGCTGGTTCATATCAAGCCAATCTGGTCATCAACAAGCAAATCAAACTCGTAGGTGCAGGGTCCAGTACGACGGGTACGGTTGTCACCGCTGCAAGCGGGAGTCTCCCGATAATCTCGGTAACGGGAAGCGGTATCGATGCGGCCAACCCGCTCTCCATCGATGGATTCAAGATCACTGGCGCGGCCTACAGTGGTGGTTCGGACGGCATTGCAATCCAGCCGACGAATCCAGCCGCACACATCGCAATACGCAACGTCGCTATCAACAACCAGGGACAAGCAATTCACTATCGTAGTGGGACCTTGACCGACATGTCGGTATCCAATGTCACACTCGAAGGGAACAGCTTCGGCCTGCGCGTGGCTTCTGCAGTGGTCGGTTTGAACGGCTTGAGCATCGACGGCGCGACGGTGAACAACAACGTATCGAGTGCGCTTTCGATCAATCCTTCTGGCCCGTCGAATCCGAATCTGACGAACTTCTCCATTACCAACAGCACATTCACCAATAACAGCACTGCAGGCGTTGTGAATCAGCATGACCTTTCGTTCTACGCGTTCCGCGGGAACGCAACATTGCGCAATGTGGTTGTGACGTCGGGTAATGGGACACGCGCAAATGCAAATGCATACGGAATCGTCTTTACAAACGCACCGGCTACATATGCCCCCTCCGGTTCAATTACGCTCGACAACGTGAAAGTCCAAGGATTCGTCGGAAAAGCAGCCCTCAGCTTCCAGAAGTACAGCGATGTGTCCGGAATCCGTCTCCAAAATGTGGATCTTCGGAGTGTTGTTGCACCGTGGGGTGATTTGGTCGTCGACACTTCGGGCACGACCCCTCTTGCTGCCAATGATACGCAACTCAAATCCATTGTTCTCTGGGGGCCAGGCAGCGTAGATGCAACAACCGCACAATTTGTATCGACTACGGGTACCGCGCTGAACCGAAGCACGTTGGCAGACAACTTCATCATTGCAAACCAAGTCTATGATGCAGTGGACTATACCGGGCTTGGTTTGGTACGGACGGTTCCTGACAACATTTATGTAACAGCACTGTCCGGTTCCATCCAACGTGGTGTCGATGCCGCCACCGTCGGAGATACGGTCAATGTCAGCGCAGGGACATATAGTGGTTCGGTCAATCTGGGCAAATCCATCAAACTCGTCGGCGAAGCTGTTGCCACGACAATCATCAACGGTAACGGTTCAAATGGTCTCAATATTACCGGTGATGGAGCAAGTGCAGTCGATCGTTTAGAGGTCCGCGATCTGACGATTACCGGTTCGGCACGTGGTGTGAATGTGTCAAACAATGCTGACTTCATCAGCATCGATGGCGTCCTTTTGACTGGCAATACTGCGACGGGTCTGAGTATCGACACACAAAACACGTCGGATGACATCGTGGTACAAAACAGTAGCTTCATCAACAACGGCGTTGGCATTAAGGTCCACAGTACGGGTGTCGCCACGAATGTGCGTATCGAAGACAACACATTCTCGGGGAATGCAAATGGCGGATTCTATAGCGGCGATGCAAATGCAAGCTTTGCTCCAAGCAATCTCAGCAACTTCATCCTGCGCAACAATGCATTCACAGAAAACGGCACATCCAATAACTCCGCTGGCGTATACATCGAACGTCTGCAGAATGGTGCAATCGAAGGGAACACCTTCACGGACAATGGTGTGTCATCGAATCCACGTGGTCTGGTATTGAACCTCAAACACCAGCGCTACACCGACATCGCCATTGCACAAAATCAGTTCCGCGAAACGCGTAATGCCGATGCGCTCGCTGGTTTTGGGATGAGTATTGCTGCTCGTGACGATGCATCCTACGCAAGCGCCCCCGCAACCCTCGCAGATGTCAACGTCACCGAAAACGAACTCACCGGATTCTATTCAGGGATTATCATCGACAACAATGTCGACCTCGATTCATTCACGTTGGATAACAACATGCTCAGCGGCGGAGTGGTCAGCATCCACACCGCGGGTTCTGCACATGGAACCCTCGCGATGCGCAACAACAGCATCACAGGAGCGAGTGCATACCTCATCATGAATGAGGCTGCAGGTGTCGTCGATGCGCGGCAAAACTGGTTTGGTACACCATTTGTCGAGTTCTTTGAACCACTGTTGCTTGGCCAAGTCGACTACGACCCGACCCTCGAGAATGGGAACGACACCAGCAGCGCAATCGGATTCCAGCGCTGACAGTGATTGCCCCAACTGCGACCCCCATCACGAGCGCTCGTGATGGGGGTTTTTTCTCACTCCTCAAAACACTCTATAATTGCAATACAGAGCAGAGGAATGAAACCAATGACCACCTACGATGTTTTGGTTTTGGGAGAAATAAACGCAGATTTGATTCTGCGCGGTGATGTCGAACCCGTCTGGCAACAACACGAGAAAATCGTCGATGACATGGCGCTTGTCCTCGGCGGCTCGTCGGGCATTTTTGCCTGTGGGGCTGCCCGCCTCGGGTTACGTGTGGCGTATGTTGGTGTGTGTGGTGACGACACCATTGGGCGTTTTTGTCTCGATGCACTCACTGCGGCGGGCATAGATACGACGCATTGCATCGTCGATCCGAATGTGCGCAGCGGGTTGACGCTCGTTTTGCAAAAACCCAATGATCGTGCCATGTTGACCTACGAAGGCGGCATCCCACTGTTGTCTGCCGCAATGGTTCCCCCAGCGCTGATTGCGGCTTCGCGACATATCCACATCGGGAGTTACTACTTACAGCATGCATTGCGCCCGGGTTTGGCAAGACTATTTGCCCAAATACAAGCCCAAGGGGGCACCACATCCGTCGATACGAATTGGGACCCCAGCGAACGCTGGGATGGCCTCGATAGCCTGTTCCCGCATACCAATCTCTTTTTGCCGAATGACGCCGAAGCCTGCGCGATAAGCCGCCAGCAGACCGTCGCTGCCGCTTTGCCGGCGCTGGCACAGCAGGTCCAGACGGTTGCAATCAAATGTGGTGCCGATGGTGCGTTTGCCCAACGTGGTGCAACGGTCGCCCATGTCAATGCCATCAAGACCGAATTCGTCGATGCCGTCGGTGCCGGCGATTCGTTTAATGCGGGGATGGTCTATGGCATGCTCGCTGGCTGGTCCGTGTCACGCGCGCTCGAGCTGGGCGCTGTCTGCGGATCTTTGTCGACGCGCGCAGCGGGGGGCACCGCCGCGCAAGCAACGCTTGCAGAAGCACTCCCGTACCTGACGGAGGAACGCTGATGCGCGACGTATTGGACGCTATTACCCTCTGGCAGTCACGCGGTGAACGCGTTGCGATGGCGACCGTGGTCCGCACCCTGGGTTCTTCACCACGCGGGTTAGCTGCCAAAATGGTCGTCTCGGATAAAGGCAATATCGCCGGCTCGGTCAGCGGTGGGTGTATCGAAGGTGCAGTCTACGATGCATGCCAGCAAGTCATAACGAGCCAAAAGGCGGCCCTCTTGCACTTCGGGGTCGCCGATGAACTCGCTTGGGAAGTCGGTCTCGCCTGTGGCGGCATCATCGATGTATTTGTCGAACCACTGGCACGTATCGAGGACCATCATGCAGCATGAAATCGCCCGTGTCTTGACGAGCCGCATCGCTCGCAATCTGCCTGTTGCACTCGCGACCGTCATTGCTGGTCCACTCCTTGGGCAACAGCTCCTCGCGATACCCGGCCAGCCCCATGCTCCGGGGGATTTTGCGGATGCGGATCTGGTCGCACCAATCACTAGCGACGCACTACAGATGCTCAGTGAAGGGATGCATGGTACACGCGTCTACGGCGAAAACGACGTCTTCATAGAAGTCTATCCGCCACCCCCGACGATAATCATGATTGGCGCGGTGCATATTTCGCTCGAGTTGACTGCGTTTGCAAAACAACTGGGCTTTCGCACCGTCGTGGTCGATGCCCGGGCTGCTTTTGCCACTGCAGAACGTTTTGGACATGCCGACGAACTCGTCCAAGCGTGGCCAGATGAAGCACTCCACGGCCGCTTGCATGGGAATGTCGCTGTCGTCGTCCTCACCCACGACCCCAAACTCGACGATCCGGCATTGCAGGTCGCCCTCGCAGCCCCTGATGTCCGCTACATCGGTGCATTGGGGAGTCGCAAAACGCACGCTGAACGCATCGAGCGCTTGCACGCTGCAGGCATTCCTGCCGAACGTATTGCACACATCCATGCGCCCATCGGTCTCAATATTGGTGGTCGTACTCCCGCCGAAATAGCCCTGAGCATCATGGCGCAGATCGTCGCCGTCTGGAACGGGAAGCCCGCCTAATGTGCGAGGGAGCGACACAATGACCGGACATGCACAACCCGTAGCAGCGGTGGTGTTGGCTGCAGGGCTTTCACGCAGGTTGGGACGCTCCAAACAATTGCTCCCTTGGCGTGGCACGACGCTCCTTGGCTACACCGTGACAACGCTCTTGGATGCAGGAATTGTGCACGTCGCAGTGGTCACCGGCCACGAAGCCACGGCAGTCGTAGCGGCGCTCGCACACCTCCCTGTGACACTGCTCCATAACCCAGACTATCAACACGGGCAAGGGACTTCGGTGGCCTGTGGCGCACGGTGGGCGCAGCAGATCAACGTCCAACGTATGCTGTTTGTCCCCTGTGACCAACCCTTTCTTGCGACGAGTCACATCACAACGCTCTTGGCTGCAGACCCACATACGGCTGCAATCGTGCCACGCGTCGCTGGTCAACCCTGTAGTCCAGTGATTTGGGCTGCATCCGCTCTGCCGTTGCTCGCGCAACTCGCTGGGGAGCAGGGCGGCCGCACACTGTTCGCCGATGGGAGTATCACACCGACCTATGTGGATCTTGGTGCACCGGAACTGTTGTGTGACATCGATACACCCGAGGATTATGTTGCACTATGCGCTACCTGACCTGTAGCCCGACGCAGGCAATTGGGATGATTGCCCGATCCAATATCAGTAATGTCCAGGGCCAGCGCCTCGTCGCCAAAGGGCATCGCCTCACTGCGTACGATGCCGAGCGTTGCACCCAGGCAGGAATCACAGCGGTCGATGTGGTCATCACAGAACCCGACGAAATCGACGAAAACAGTGCAGCCGCACATATCGCGCGCACCTATGTCGGTTCTGGAATTCGTGTAGCCGCTGCACATCACGGACGTGCAGACATGCATGCCCTCGTTGATGGTGTGCTCCGCATCGATAGTAGCGCGCTCCACGACGCGAACATACTGCCGACACAGACCATGGCGACGCTCCTTGATGGGGTTGTGGTGCGCGCCGGTGAACGCGTCGCTTCGGTCAAGATATTGCCATTTGCGGTCCCCCGCACAGACCTGCCCACCACACCGCGTGCAGTCGTGCGGGTCCTCCCGTTTGTGCGACACCGCGTCGGTCTTCTGGTAGTTGGTGCTCCTGCCACGCATGAGCGGATAGCCCAGAGCCATCTGCCACCTCTCGGTGAGCGGCTCGAGCGCCTCGGTGCGACCATAACCGCAACCCGTGACACCTCCCTCGATCATGATCACATCGTCAGTGCGCTTCGGCTCATCGCACAAGAATGCGCGCTCATCATCACCCTCTCTGAGACATCTGTGATGGGGATCGATGAGTCTATCCCGCGCGGGTTGGTTGCTGCTGGCGGTACCGTGATTCGCCACGGCGCCCCCGTCGAACCAGGCAATATGATGTTGCTTGGTATGATACAAGATGTCCCGTTTTTGGCAGCGCCGGGTTGCATACGGAACCGTGCCCGCAATGTTGTCGATTTGATTCTGCCGCGCCTCGTAGCCGATGATGTCCCGACGACGCAAGAAATCGCCGCCTGGGCGCATGGTGGACTCCTGAGGGGGAACGATGACTGATCAATCACTCAATCCACATGTGTTGGTCATCGACGACGAACCCGAAATGTGCAATATCTGCGCGCGTGCCTTGCAATCACGTGGCTACCGCGTCACAACGACGTCGAATCCCGAATCCGTCACAGAGTTTTTGCTCCGTGACAGCTATGACGTGATCCTCACGGACCTCAAAATGCCTGTCGTCGATGGGCTTGGGGTCGCTGCACTGGTCCACGAACGTGATCCCGCTGCGGCAATC
Organism: Chloroflexota bacterium; assembly: GCA_046051665.1. Classification (GTDB taxonomy): domain Bacteria; phylum Chloroflexota; class Chloroflexia; order Chloroflexales; family Roseiflexaceae; genus UBA965. The sequence goes on along the minus strand of JBJONV010000061.1, from coordinate 11,404 downwards.
GTCATGATGACGGCCTATGCATCATATGAACACTTGCATCAGGCGATGCAATATGGGATATCGGATTTTGTTCCCAAACCGTTCGATTTGACGCAGCTCATCCTGGCGGTCGCCCAAGCATTGCATCGGCGCGATGTCATCCGTGATAACGTGCGTCTGCGTGCCCTCGAAGCGCTCCGCATCGACAGCGAAGTGCTCAATACAACGCTCGATTACCGGACATTGGTACCTGCCATCCTTGATTTGGCGGTGCGTTGGAGTGGCTGGCCGGTGGCTGCGTTGTTGGTTGGGAACGACAAAACGCCGCTTACCGCCGTTACCGTATCAGACCCGGCATGGTCGTTGACGGTTGCTGCGGTCGATTATGCACATCACGTTTTGCACGACCGTACCCTCCAATCAGGCACGTTTGTGGCGTTTGAACGCGATGGTCGCAACACGACAAGCACCATTGCCATCCCGCTGCTGTCGAGTGACATCCAAGCCGTACTGCTGATAGGTACCGAAGATCGCACCCCAAACCTCCCCTCGGTCAAAGAATTAATGACACTCCTCGCCAAGCAAAGCGTTGCCTCCCTCCAGAATGCAGACGTCTACGGGCATATGGCCGGGTTGTACCGCAAGCAACGCCAAATCGAAGCGATGAAAGACGAGTTTGTCGCATTAGCATCGCACGAATTGCGTACCCCGCTGACGATGGTTATTGGCTACACCGAGGTTTTGGCGCGCAGCTTGCACGGTCCCGAACGTACCCAAATCGGCGAAATTCAACGCAACGCAGCCCGGATGAAGCAAATTGTCGATACGCTCTCTGAACTCCAGACCTCGGGCACAAGCGAAGCACTCATTTTGCAAGAATTCGATGTTGTCGCCGTGGTTGGGCAAATCATCGAACAGGTCAATGAACGCTATCCGCGGGTGAGCATCCAGATCCAAACCAACCAACCAGCTCTGATCATCAACGCCGATGCCCGGTGGGTCCGTGTGTTGGTTTCGCAGCTCTTGTTGAATGCCGCCGAGCATGCTCACGAGGAGCGCGTGGATGTCAGCCTCCAAGATACGTTGCGAAGCGATATGCCTGAGCCGTCCACGCAGCGTGGGCGCCGCTGGTTGACTATCACGGTGGTCGATCAAGGCATCGGTATTGCGCATCAGGATCAGCTCCATCTCTTTGCACCATTTGTCCAACTCGATGATTCACTGACCCGTACGAGTACGGGTGCAGGCCTCGGTTTGGCATTGGTACACGATGTCGTCCAACGCATGTCTGGCTATGTCTGGGTGTCGAGCAAAGTCGGCGTCGGGTCAGCGTTTGTGGTGATGATTCCCGTCTGACCGCACAATGTCGATATCATGACAAAAAAACTCTATTCCCCAGAAACAATCACATGTGGTACTATTAAAAGTGAATATATCTTCCTCTGAATTGTGTGAGCGCTTACCACAGTTCAGAGTACGGTATAGCACTTTGTGAAAGAGTTCATTAAGTCAGAGGGGCGTGTACATGTCAGTACGCAATGCCGCACTAGTGGCCCTCGTGATCGGTGCTGTCCTGTATGTCTTCGGGTTCAACTTCCCCACGTTCCCGCCGGTTTCTGTGAAGGCAGAAGCATTGGCGTGTGTCGGCGGGGTAATTGACGATGCTGGGCACTGCAGCAAAGAGACAGTCATTCCGATTACAAACTCCCTGATCACCACACTCATCGTCGATGTGTTGTTGGTGTTGATGGTAGTGTTGGGAGTCAAGAACCAAATGGTTCCCCGTGGCTTCCAGAACTTCATCGAGTTGGTAGTGGGGTCGCTCCACGATTTCGCCGTAGGGGTCGACAAAAAGAACGTTGCCAAGTTCTTCCCGTTTGTAGGGACAGCATTTCTTTTGATTATGCTGTCGAATTTCATCGGGCTCTTCCCAGGTGCTGGCAGCATCGGCTTGTGTCAGAAGGTCACTGATCCGGTACGCATCGAGGCCATGGAAAAGAAAGTTATCAAGCCCACCAGCTTTGATACCTTGCCACTCCAATGTGACCATCACGAGCACGAAGAACTCGTGCCGTTCTTGCGTGCACCAACAGCTGACCTGAACATGACATTGGCGTTGGGGTTGTTGTCCGTCATTTTGATTGAGTATTTTGGTCTCAAAGCGCTGGGGCTGGAGTATCTCACTCGGTTTTTCAACTTCCGCGAAGGACCGATGTTCACGGTTATCGGCTTCATCGAGCTGCTTTCCGAGTTCATCCGTATCGTGTCATTCGCCTTCCGTCTCTTCGGCAATATCTTCGCCGGCGAAGTGGTGCTCATCGTGATGGGATATCTGTTCCCATACATGTTGCCATTGCCCTTCTACGCATTCGAAGTCTTTGTCGCATTGATGCAGGCAGTGATCTTCTCGGTGTTGACGTTGGTATTCATGTCCATGGCCACCCAGGCACATGGCGGTGGTCACGATGAGCATGAAGCGGCTGCTCATTAATCTTCGTTAATCTGTATCAGATCTGATGATGGAGGGCTTTGTAATGGAAACTGGTATTTCCAACGATGGGCTGCGTTTCATTGCCATGGCTTTGGCAATCGGTTTGGGTGCTATCGGACCCGGTGCCGGTATCGGTGTCGTCTTCAGTGGTGCATTGCAGGCCATGGGCCGCAACCCCGAAGCAGAAGGCATGCTGCGCACGTACATGTTCTTGGGCTTCGCGCTTGCTGAAGTGCCATTCATCTTGTCGATGGTGTTCGGTCTGCTCATCGGCTTCAAAATTATCTAGTTCTGGTACAAGCGGGGCACGTACCGCGTGCTGAATCCGTTGTCCAGCAAGGAGCATTGCTTTGGAAAAACTAGGCATTAATTACAGCCTGTTGGTGGCGCAGATCTTCAACGTCATCTTCTTGGTGTGGATGTTGTCAAAGTTCCTGTTTACCCCCATTTTGAACCTCCTCAAAGAGCGCACCCAGCGCGTCGAAGACGGGCTCAAAGAGGCTGACAAAGTGCGCGAGCAGATGGCTGCACAGCGCAAAGAAAACGAAGTCGAACTTGCCAAGGCTCGTCAAGAAGCCGGTGCAGTGATGGCTCAGGCTACGGAGCGTGCGCGCATCCAAGAGCAGGAACTCATCAACGCAGCTCGTGCCGAAGCAGAGCGCATCAAGAACGACGCCCGTGCCAATGCAGAACGTGAAGTCGAGCGTTTGGCCGGCGAATTCAAGAATCAGGCAGCTGCGTTGGTCGCCGAAACGGCCGCCAAGGTGTTGGGCGCCGAGCTCAAGGGCAATCATTCACAATTGATCGACGAGTCGTTGAGCCGTTTGGGCCGCAACAACTAGTCTGGAGCATTGGTATGTGGTCTAACCGCCACCACCGAGCGAGGTATTACCGTGACTACATCTGATGCACAGATGATTGCGCGCGCCATCCAAGAGGCCGTGAACACGTCGACACTGAAAGCCCTCAAGGCAGCTGCAGAAGCCGTCAAGTCGGGTGCCCAAAGTGCCGATGCAGTCACCGCAAAACTGGGGGCTGACGCTCCACGTGAAGTACGCAATGTCATTGCAACCTTGGCCAACAACGGCCAGTTGAATACGTTGCCTGCAGCCGCCGCAGCATACGAAAAGGCAACACAGCGTGCCAATCATGCGCTCGAGGCACACATCACCAGTGCAGAAGCACTCAGTGATGCAAAGCAGAACGACGTCATTGCAGATTTGCGTGGGAAGTATGGAGAGGGCCTGACGGTTCACTTCGATGTCGACGCGTCGCTCATCGGCGGCCTGATCGTACGCGTGGGTGATCAAGTGCTCGACAACAGTCTGCGGACGCGCCTCAGTGCCGTCAAAAACAGCATGATGACGAGCTAGTTCGGGTCACACTAAGGAACGGCAGCAGACACTCCGCCAAGCATGAGTGTCGCGACACAACGATTGAGGTGCCAGACTATGGCAGTAGCAGCAAACGATATTTACCAGCGTCTGCTAAAAAGCATTCAAGAGGGTGCCGACGTCCGACCACGGATGATGAATGTCGGTACGGTCATTTCCGTCGGTGACGGTGTGGCCCGCATCAGCGGCCTCGAACAGGTCATGGCAGCCGAACTCCTCGAGTTCCCCGTGCAAGCCGGTCGCAGCGAAGCTGTGTATGGTATTGCATTGAACCTCGAGAAGGATACGGTAAGCGCCATCATCCTGGGCGACTATCTTTCGATCCAAGAAGGCGATCAGGTCAATGCCACCGGCCGCATCATTTCGGTGCCCGTCGGTCAAGCATTGGTCGGTCGTGTCATCAATGCCCTCGGTCAGCCGATCGACGGCAAGGGTGCCATTGTCAGCGACGTCCTCCGCCCCGTCGAGCGCATCGCTCCCGGTGTGATGGACCGCCAGTCTGTCAATACTCCGGTACAGACCGGCGTGATTGCCATCGACTCGATGATTCCTATCGGTCGTGGCCAGCGCGAATTGATTATCGGTGACCGCCAGACGGGTAAAACCGCTGTGGCCATCGACTCGATCATCAACCAAAAAGGCAAGGGCCTGTATTGTATCTACGTTGCCATCGGTCAAAAGCGTGCCCAGGTCGCCCAGATTGTGGGTTACCTCGAGCGCTTCGGTGCAATGGAATACACCACGGTCGTGGCTGCAACGGCGTCCGAATCGGCCGCTCTGCAGTATATTGCTCCGTACGCAGGTTGTGCCGTCGGTGAAGAAGTCATGGAAAACGGCGTTACCATCAACGGTGAAGTCGTTCGTGATGCCCTCATCATTTACGACGACCTGTCCAAGCACGCCACCGCGTACCGTCAGGTTTCGCTGTTGTTGCGCCGCCCACCAGGCCGCGAAGCATACCCAGGCGACGTCTTCTACCTGCACTCCCGCTTGCTCGAGCGTGCTGCTCGACTGAGCGAAGAAAAAGGCGGCGGTTCGTTGACGGCTTTGCCCATCATCGAAACCCAAGCAAACGACGTGTCGGCGTACATTCCGACCAACGTGATTTCGATCACCGACGGTCAGTTGTTCCTCGAGTCCGACTTGTTCAATGCAGGTATCCGTCCCGCTCTGAACATCGGTCTGTCCGTCTCCCGCGTGGGAACGTCGGCCATGACCCGTGCCATGCGTTCGGTTGCTGACCGCCTCAAGCTCGACTTGGCGCAGTTCCGTGACTTGGCCGCATTCGCGCAGTTCGCATCGGACTTGGACGCCTCCACGCGTGCCCAGCTCGACCGCGGATCACGCTTGCAGGAAGTCCTCAAGCAGCCACAGTTTGCACCGATGCCCCTCGAAGAACAAGTCATGGTGCTGTTCGCAGCAACCAACGGCTACTGCGACGGCGTTCCGGTGACCGCTATTGGCCAGTGGAAGGTCGAGTTCTTGCAGTTCATGCGCACGGTCCATCCGGATGTGTGCAAGGGCATCTACGAAAACCGCAACGATCGCAAGTTCCCGTCACCAGAACTCAAGGGCGCCCTTGAAAAGGCCGTCGTCGAGTTTAACCAGACGAGCAACTTCAGCGCGTAAGGTCGCGTTGCGGCGTACTGGCAACAGAACGCTGCGACTACAAACGGAAGAGGGAACCGGTGCCAAGTACACGTGAAATTCGTCGACGCATCCGCTCTGTGCGCAACTTAGCTCAAATAACGCGCGCCATGGAGATGGTCTCGGCGTCGAAAATGCGGCGTGCTCAACGCAACGTGCTCGCCACCCGGCCGTATGCCGACCGACTCCGCGATGTCATGAGTAGCCTGATGGCGCGTACCTCAGGGTCACGCAAAGGCTCTCTGTTGGAAATCCGCCCTGAAGTCAAAAGCGTCGCGTTGATTGTTATCACACCCGATCGTGGTTTGGCTGGTAGCTTGGTCGGTAACCTGTTGCGCCGGACCGCCCGCTTCGTCCTCGACGAGCGCGCCAAAGGCCATTCGGTCAAAGTCCTTGCTATTGGGAAAAAAGGTCGCGATTTCTTGGCTCGTAGCGGTCAAGACTTATTGGCCGAAGTGACGAAGCTGGGCGACAATCCCAAACTCGCCGATATCCTCGGCGTGTCCACGAATGTCATCGAAGGCTTCTTGAAAGGCGAATTCGACGAGGCATATCTTGTCTATAGTCAGTTCGTCAATACGCTGGTACAACGCCCTGCTATTCGTCGTATCCTCCCGGTAGAAGCCGAGATGAGCGACAAAACCGCCAAGGGCAGCGACTACAACTACGAACCCGATCAGGATGTCGTGTTGAATGACCTGCTCCCCCGCTTTGCAGAGGTGCAAATTTATCAAGCGTTGCTCGAAGCTATCGCCAGCGAGCATAGCGCCCGCATGGTGGCAATGCGTAATGCCACAGACAACGCCAAGGAACTACGACGCGAGTTGTCCCTGACGTACAACAAAACCCGTCAGGCAAACATCACCAAGGAAGTCTCTGAGATTGCCTCGGGAGCGTCGGCCCTCGCGGATAGCTAATGTCTGCGTGTGGTCAGGCCACACGATACGTGCTGGAGGAACTGTATGGCTCAAGCAATAGGGGAAATTACCGAGATCATTGGTGTTGTTATCAACGCCAAGTTCAAGGAACACGAAACCCCCGCGATTTATAACGCAATCACGGTCCCCATGCCGGATGGCGTCACCCTGGTCGCCGAAGTGCAACAACACCTCGGCAACGGATATGTCAAGGCCGTGGCAATGGGTACCACCGACGGTTTGCGCCGCGGTGTTGCCTGCACCGACACGGGCGCAGCCATCTCCGTACCAGTCGGCCCAACGACCCTCGGTCGCGTGTTCAATGTCGTCGGCGAAACCATCGACGGCTTTGACAAGCAACTCGACGTGTCAGAAAAACGCCCCATTCACCAACGCGCTCCTTCACTCGAAGAGCAGTCCACCCAGGCACAGGTGTTCGAGACCGGTATCAAAGTCATTGACTTGATCGCTCCGTTCACCCGTGGTGGTAAGACTGGTATTTTCGGTGGCGCAGGCGTGGGCAAGACCGTCGTCATCCAAGAGCTCATCGCCAACATCGCCAAAGAACAGTCGGGTTACTCCGTGTTCGCCGGCGTGGGCGAGCGCTCACGCGAAGGCAACGACCTCATCCACGAAATGCAGGACGCACAGATCGACGACAAAACCACCGTGTTCGACAAGACCGTCATGGTCTTCGGACAGATGAATGAGCCGCCGGGCGCCCGCTTGCGCGTCGCCTTGACGGCCTTGACGATGGCAGAGTACTTCCGCGACGAAGGCCGTGACGTCCTCATCTTCATCGACAACATCTTCCGCTTCGTGCAGGCCGGTTCCGAAGTGTCCGCTCTCTTGGGTCGTATGCCATCACAAGTCGGTTATCAGCCTACGTTGAGCACCGAAATGGGTGAGCTCCAAGAGCGCATCACCTCGACCAAAAAGGGTTCGATTACCTCGATGCAGGCCGTCTACGTGCCAGCCGACGACTACACCGACCCTGCTCCTGCAACGACCTTTGCTCACTTGGACGCCACGATTTCGCTCGAACGTAGCATTGCATCGCGCGGTCTCTTCCCAGCTGTGGACCCACTTGCGTCGACAAGCCGCATCTTGGACCCCAACGTCGTCGGCGAAGAGCACTATCGTGTCGCCCGCCAGGTGCAGATGGTATTGCAACGCTACAAAGACTTGCAAGACATCATCGCCATCTTGGGCGTCGAAGAACTGTCCGACGAAGACAAGCTCACCGTGTCTCGTGCACGCAAAATCGAGCGATTCTTCTCGCAGCCGTTCACCGTTGCACAACAATTCACCGGCCGCGCCGGGAAGTACGTGCCAGTGGCCGATACGGTCCGTAGCTTCGCTCGTCTGTTGGCTGGTGAAGTCGACAACGTTCCAGAGCAGTTCTTTGCCTATGCAGGTGCGCTCGACGAAGTCATCGCCGCCTACGAAGCCAGTAAGTAAGCCCCCTGTGGCGGTTGCAGCAGTGTGACCGCCATAGATTGATGGAGGTGAGAGATGCCATTACATCTCGAAATCGTCACGGCTGAGCGATTGGTTCTCTCTGACGACGTCGATCAGGTCAATGCACCAACCAAGGATGGCCGCGTCGGTATTCTGCCCCGCCATATGCCTCTGCTTACCGTCCTTACCGAAGGCGAGCTCAGCATCATCAAGGGTGGCGTACGCACCGAATTCGCCGTATTTGGTGGATTCATGGAAGTGCTCCCCGACCGTGTCACCATTCTGGCTGATGCCTGCGATCGCTCGGACGAAATCGATCTCGAACGTGCCGAAGAAGCAAAACGTCGCGCCGAAGAACGCCTCGCGTCACGCAAATCCAACCAGGAAATGGCGTTGGCCGAAGCAGATTTGCGCCGCGCGCTGCTCCAAATCAAGATGGCCAAAGTACGGAAAGGCACAGGAGCATAAACACCTCTCGTGTCTCATGTACCAAGACGAGGAAGGCATCGCCTTCCTCGTTTTTGTGTCTTGGTGAAGCAGTTGTCTGTATCGTGTGAGAATGCGGTGTGGTACAATGTTGTGAGATTCATTGTTTTGCCCCGGAGTGTCTATGGCCCGCAAAATTGGTATCGATCTCGGGACGGCGAATGTGCTCGTCTATGTGCGCACACGCGGCATCGTCTTGTCGGAGCCGTCGGTCGTCGCCATATCGACCAAAGACAACCGCATCAAAGCGGTTGGTTCTGACGCGCTGGCCATGCTCGGGCGCGAGCCCGAAAGCATCGAAGTCATACGTCCGATGCGCAACGGCGTGATTGCCGATTATGATATCACCGAGGCCATGCTGAAGCACTACATCAGCAAGACCAACGGTCGTTTTAGCCTGAGCAAACCCGATGTGATGATTTCCATTCCCGCAGGTATCACCTCGGTCGAAATGCGTGCCGTGCGCGAAGCCGGGCTCGCTGCTGGTGCACGCCGGGCATACCTCATCCGTGAGCCACTGGCAGCCGCAATCGGCGCCAATATCCCCATCGCCAAACCATCGGGCAATATGATTATCGATATCGGTGGTGGTACGACCGAAGTCGCCGTCATTTCACTCAACGACATCGTTGCGTGGAGTTCGGTCCGTGTCGGCGGTAACCGCTTTGATGATGCAATCATGGCCTACGTCAAACGCAAATACAACCTGCTCATCGGCGAACGCATGGCCGAAAGCATCAAAATCGAAATCGGCTCGGCAGTCTCTATGAGCCGCCCGCTCCAGATGCAGGTCCGTGGCCGTGACCAGGTTGCCGGGTTGCCACGCACCATTGAGGTCAATTCGACCGAAATCACCGAAGCAATCCAAGAGCCGCTCGAGCAAGTCATTGGTGCGGTGCGTCGCGTGCTCGCCGAAACGCCCCCTGCACTCGCTGAGGACCTCATCGACAAAGGCATGGTGATGACGGGTGGTGGATCGATGCTCCGTGGCATCAATGATTTGCTGACCGAATTCACCGGTGTGCCCTGCTATGTGGCCGATCAACCCGCCAACTGTGTGGCCATTGGGACGGGCATGGCGCTGGAGTACCTCGACGTGTTGCACGACAGTCTGTCCGGCGACGAATTGAACTAGGCGGTATGGAACAACGACTCAACCCTCCCAAGCAAGGGCTTGTGCTTGAAATAGGCAGTGGCGAGAATCCGAATCCGCGGTCGAATGTGCTCGTGGACCGCTTTTTGTTCGATAACACCGAACGCGGTGGTGACTTGGTCATAGATCGCCCATTTGTTGTGGCAGATGCCCATCACCTGCCCTTCAAAGAAGGGGCGTTCGCATACACCATCTGCTCACACATCCTCGAGCACATGGACGACCCCATCCAATTCGTCAGCGAACTCAAACGTGTCTCGCACGCGGGGTACATCCAAAGCCCGTCCGAAATCGCCGAAAAAACGTTTCACTGGTCTTTTCATCGCTGGTATGTCAATCTCATCGACGATGTGATTATTCTGCACCCGCGTGAAGCCGTCGAACCATTCGGTGAATTTTTCGATTATTTGTACGCATACAATCCCGCATACTACGTCTTTCAGCGGAGCATGCCGCATCTCTTTTGGGTCGAGCGTGAATGGCACGGCGACGACCTCAAAGTAGAGGTTCACAGCGAATCGCCCCTCAAACTGCGCGATCCGGGTGCATTGATGGAACTAGTGAAACCGCGTATGGGAACGCTGCGTTTGGTTTTTCTCCTTATTGTGAGTGGTATCGGCCGCAAAATTCCCGCCGCGTGGCGTGGCACACTCCGCAAGAAAATGGGGCGAAGTTACCTCTAGACCGGCCCCGTATGCTGATCCACCTTATCAAACCCCTCAAAAAAACAACCGTGAGTTATGTGGCGCGTCCATTGCTGGTGACACCGAATTGCGCGGTGGTACGAGCACTCTGGACGCGTCCTGCCGTTGATTTGGGCTATACACAGGTAGCTCCAGGAGATGTGCTCGATGAGCACTTTTATGCGGACCGTTGGTACAACATCTTTGCCTGGTACACCAAAACTGGCGTGTTACGCGGATGGTACTGCAATGTGACGCGGCCGGCGCTACTACGTGCGCAGAGCTTGACTTCTGTCGATCTCGAGTTGGATTTGTTTGTGTCTGCTGATCGCGGTGTATTGACACGCTTGGATGTCGATGAGTTCGAAGCACGTGGCTATCGTACCCATGACCCCGCAGTCTATGCCGCAGGGTATGCAGCGTTGGGCGAACTCGAAGAACGTGCACGCGCCGGACTCGCGCCTTTTGATCGAACGGAACTGTTATGAAGACCATCGGAATCGGTATCGTTGGCTATGGAGCAATTGCGCGTGTGCATGCCGCAGCGCTGAGTGTGTTGCCACTGATGTACCCTGGGCTGGTGCACCGTCCAGAGATACGCCTGATTTGTGCCGGCGGACCGACAAGCCAGGAACATGCACGGCGCGACTTCCCACATACACCACAACGCACATACGCAGAGATCCTCGCTGATCCTGCCATCGATGTGGTGTTACTCAGTACGCCGACGGGAATACATGCGGTCCAACTGACGCAGGCGATTGCAGCCGGGAAGCACATCATGTGCGAAAAACCATTGACCGTAGACGTTGTCCAGTCGCGCGCACTCGTTGCACAAGCAGACGCTGCTGGCGTGGTGCTAGCACTCAATCATCACTTCCGACGCATCCCGGCATTGGTCGAGGCCCAACAGCGTATCGCTGCAGGGCATTTGGGCACACCCCTTCGTGCCCAAATGCGGTATTACCGCAGTAGCAACGTGTCGCCGAGCCGTGCGGTGACGTGGCGTTTCGAAGGTGCAACCGGTGGGGTACTCGTCGATCTCGGTTCGCACCTGATTGATTTGTGTGCGGCACTCTTCGAGAGCACGATTATCCAGGTGCAAGCATCGTTGCAAACCGTGTATCCGCAACGCCCAGACAAGGATGGCATCATGGTGCCCGTTGCTGTCGACGATATTGCCTGGCTCCATG